>JAGQZQ010000088.1 GCA_020435415.1 Flavobacteriales bacterium | reverse complement strand
TCTCCCTCGTCCTCAATGGTTACTGACATTGCACCTGGACTGGTCTCTATATTAACATTGACAATCTTGGAGGGATTGCTTTTGTTGCCATGCATAATGGCATTATTAACCGCCTCGGTTAGTGCGATCAGGATATTACCATAATTGTCTTCCGTAACCTCTTGGTTTTTGCAGATCTCATCGATCAGATTTTCTACCAGTGTAAGATTCTCCGGCTTTGACTCAAAATTAATCCTCCTGTTCACGTTTGGCTCCTGTTCTAAAATCATTATTACTCCTTGTTGTACTGGTTAAAGTAGTCGTTCACTTTTCGTTTGTAGTAGGGGCTCAGCGTCGGTGGAACTGTTTTAAGTAATTCCACTTCTTTTAATTTCATCGTTTTATACTTTAAAAATTCTTTAGGGTTACTGTTTTCTGTACTTTTTCCTTCCTTAGACTCTCTTTTCTCTTCCATGTCCCTTTCACGCTCTGCTTTCTCTGATTCCAACAAACGCGTCATGATTTCTTGCTGGCGTAAGACCGTTTCTCGATTAAGTTGCTTATTGACTAAATCCTTCTCAGTTTGTTCCATTTCCTTCATCAAACCATCCAGGTCTCCAAGAGATTTTTTCCCATCCTTGTTTAATTCCTGATTCATTTGCTGGAGTGCATTACGTATGGCTTCCTGCTGTGCTGCCATACGAGCCAGTTGTTCGCTCATTTGCCCTTTCCCTTGCATACCAGGCTTCTGCCCCTCTTTCTTCAGTTGCTCAAGTTGCTTATTCAGTTGTTCCTGCATTTGTCGCAAAGATGAAATACTAGGTTTGCTTCCTTTGCCGCCAGGTTTGCTGCAGCTGCCGTCACCCGCACTTTGTGACATATTCTGCATCTGCTGCGCTACTTCATCAAGCATCAAAGCCAGGTTATTAACGGAGGTCATTACAAATTGCTGACGCTCTGCCGCCATGGAAGTATAATTCCTTCCCATATGTGCTTCGGAGAGGTAGTCGATTGCCTTCTCCATATTCATATTAATGCTACTGATCTCCCTATTTACAATGGACTGGAGTTGGATAACGCGCTTGCTGAGTGCAAACAATGAATCTTCGATCATCTTGGCATCATCTTTCAGCTTCTTTTGTTCCTGGTTTATCTTCACATAGGAAGGGCTGTTCCTGTCCGTCTTCTGTAATTCATCCATCAGAGCTTCCTGTTCAAAAGAGAGCTCCACCAGATTTTCAAGCAACTCCCTTAGTGCTTGTAAGTCCTCTGTATTGGATTCTCCGGACATTTGGCTTTGCATTGCTCCCAATTGCTCTGCCATCTCCTTCATTTTATCAGATGCCTTCTTTTGTGACTGACTTGCCTTTTTGTTTTGACTTTGCTTTAATTCCTGTTGGCTTTGTTGCATGGCATCTTCTGCTTCCTTGCTATCTCCGGAGGGGTCTTCCATGTCTTTGGGTCTTTCCAGCTCCTGGTTCATTTCTTTGAGCTTATCCAGATCTTCTTTGGTCTTCTCAAATTCTTCCTTGATATCTTCCTGCCGATTTATCAATTCCTGGTCAGATTGATTCTTTTCCTTGGTATCCTCGGATAACTTTTCTTCCTCTTTCTGGAGTTTCTCAAGCTTATTCTTGGTTTCTTCCAGTTTCTGTTCGAATTCCATTTGTTTGAAGATTTCCAAAGAACGATCCAGCTCCTTTTCAATATCCTTTTCGTTCAGCTTCATCTGATCCATCATATCCTTCATCTTCTCTCTGGTAAGCTCATCAAGCAGCTTTTCCATTTCTTCAAAAAGCTCTTTCATCTCATCTGTCATGATCTTTTCAAAAAGCTCATTCAACTGTTGTTGTTTTTCGAGAAGTTCGGGGCTAAGGGATTTGTATTCCTTTTGTTCTTGTTGGTTTTTCAGATTTTGTTGTTGAATAGAATTCATTTTCTGTTCCAGCTCTTTTTGTCTGTCCAGAATATCTTTCATCTTCTTCTTATCTTCCCAACTGGGTTCCTTTTTCTCTAATATTTTCTTCTTAAGGTCAAGCAGGTCCTTCTGAATACTCCGGGCTTCCTTGATTGAACTTTCCAGGTCCTTTTTAATCTCATTGTTGGTCTTATCATTTTTTTCGTTTAACTCATCCAGGCTGGGGGCCTTGAAGATTGCACGTTGTGTTCTGGCAGATTTGCTTCCCTGTACCGCATCATTATCCCATACCTCAAAATAATATTCCACTTCCTCTCCGGGTAGTACATCTAACAATGAAGCATCCCATTCATAGTAAAATCTGGCTTGTGTACTCCCTTTTTCTACCGTTAATTTCTCGGTCTTTTTACCCTGTTTTTCAGGGTCTTTACTGTTGACGTATGTGTAATTAAAAGTAAGGTTCTTAAACCCATAGTCATCCCTGATCATCCCAATAAAGTACCATCGCTTGTCATTTAATGAATCCATTCTTTGTCCTACCTCAATGGAAGGATACTGATCCGGGATCACACGGATGCCATATGTCACCGAGTCATTTCCCTTAACCAGCTCATTGAATGAGCTTACGGTATACCGATCGCTTTCCAGAAATATCTGAGAATGGCTGAAGTCATCCTTCCCGTGACGTTTTGTTTCTACCATACCTTTGTGAAAGCGAAGTCGGATGCCATCTGTATTTGTGGTCTTGAATTGCCAACTTGCTTTGGTGCCCATCGGAAGGTCAAGGTCACCGATATTCGTTACGACCTCATCTTTTCTGCCTGTATAGTCAGGATAGTCCAGCGCAACAGAAAAATTCAGGATCAGGGGATTGGGCAATGCTTTTAGCAAATATTCTTCTGAGTCAAATCCGTTCCCGGATAACCGAAACCGCGTATCGCCCTGCACATTCCTAAACGTATATTTAAACTGTGTGGTCTTCTCCCGAATGAGTTGAAACTTTCGATCTCCTGCAATCAAAGTCAGCTGCTCGGGAATATCGGTGCCAGACAACGACACTTTAAGCGTAAAATCCTCATGTTGTCGGGTTTGCAGATTCTCATTTTGAATATTGAAGGAAAATGGTGCCAGTTTGAAGTATGTGCGATGGGCTATCAGTCGTTTGGTTCCATCTGTCAATACCGATGGTGCGGCAAATAGTAACAATAAGATAGCACAGACCGGTAGAGCGGCGTATTTGATATATCGTCGGTTTTCACCAAAATTCACTGCCCTGGCAAATGGTATCGGCTTTAACTCCTCGATGCGTTGCTGAATGCTTGCCTGAACAAGGTCATTTGCCTCGAAAGATTCGGTTGCCATCTTCTGCAGTTGCAGGGTATTCAATAATTTATCTTTTACTTCCGGGAAATGTATACCGATGATGGAGGCTGCCTGTTCCTGGGAGATCACCTTTCCAATGTGATAGATTTGAAGGAGCGGATATACAATCAGTCGGGCCAGGATGGCCAGCGTGCCAACGAGGTATGACCAAAACAGAAGGGTGCGAACGGTGGTTTCGAAATGTGCCAGGTACTCCGCTGTGCTCAGTGCAAGAAAAAAGACCAGGGTCAATCCGGTTGCATATAGCGAACCCCGGATAACCTGGTTTTTATAATACTTCCGGATAAACTCATCCAGTTTTTCTACCAATACCCTATGCTCATCGCGGCCCATATCAGGCAGTCATTTATATAATAAACTCCAAAAAGATGCGAAATTGAGAATTCACACTACACAAAAGACGGAATTTACTCCACTCTGTTGCCTACCAAATGTAACGCAAACTAACCGATTTTGTTTGGTTTGTCAAGTATTTTACCTGATGAGCCAAATGGAATTCCTGCATTGGATAAGAAAGTATTACCGTAATGATATTGAATTGTAAAAAAGCTCATCCATGGAATACTAAGTCACATATACCTGGCCGGATGCATAGTTGTATGAAGGTTTCATATATAAACCGCTATCTTTGCGATTCATTTTCGGATTTAACTTCAACACTTTATGCGTCTTAGATTTGCTCCCAGTCCCACAGGTCCTCTTCACATGGGTGGGGTACGAACGGCGCTATACAATTACCTGCTTTGCAAAAAGCATCATGGAAAATTCATTCTTCGCATTGAAGATACCGACCAGGCGCGGTTTGTTGAAGGGGCAGAATCACATATCATAAAATCCCTGTCGTGGTGTGGAATACTTCCGGATGAAAGCCCGGAAAATCCCGGTGCGTTTGGGCCTTATCGTCAATCTGAACGCAGCGAAATCTATCAAAAGGAAATTGCAGGATTAATCGAGAAAGGACTCGCATACTACGCTTTTGATACCTCCGAAGAGCTTGATCAAATGAGGACCCGACTGGAGTCTGAGAAAAGTGCTTCAAGGCAGTACGACGCTATTACCAGGATGACCATGCGTAACAGCTTAACTTTGGATGACGCCACAGTTAAGGAACTGCTTGAAAAAAAGACACCTCATGTCATCAGAATAAAGCTCCCCGGAGAAGGTAAGCTGATATTTTCCGACCTGGTCAGGGGAACGATTGAAGTGGACCTGGCAAGCCTTGATGACAAGGTTCTGTTCAAATCAGATGGGTTGCCCACTTACCATTTTGCGAATGTGGTAGACGATTATTACATGCAGATCAGCCATGTGATCCGTGGTGAAGAATGGTTGCCTTCCGCACCTTTACATTGGATACTTTACGATTACCTGGGGTGGTCGGATAAAAGGCCGGAATTTGCACATTTGCCGCTTATCCTAAAGCCGGATGGAAAGGGAAAACTCAGCAAGAGAGATTGTGATCGCTTGGGATTGCCCGTATTTGCGGTAGCATGGAAAGATCCGGTGACCGGGGAGGTTTCCGATGGATATGCGGAAAAAGGATATTTGCCGGAAACATTTTTAAATATGCTTGCCATGCTTGGCTGGAATCCGGGCACGGAGCAGGAATATTTCACCTTGACCGAGATGATTGAAGCTTTTAGCCTGGATAGGGTAGGCAAATCCGGATCGCGATTTGATATGGCCAAGGTAAATTGGTTCCAGGAACAACACTTTCGTAAACTGCCAGACCACGAAATATTGGAACTGGTGCGTCCTTTGTTGAAAGACCATAACATCACTGCCGAGGATGGTTTTGTGCTTCATGTGATTGCGCTTATGAAGGACCGCATCGCTTTTCCTGGTGACATTATTTCTCAGGGAGCGTTCTTTTTTCAGCGGCCCGCGTCGTATGATGAAATTACCATCCGTAAAAAGTGGAAACCTGAGTCCAAAGAAATTCTGGAGCAATGGATAGCGGTGTACGAAAATCTACCCGCTGACAACCCGACAGTTCTGGAAGAATCATATAAAAAAATGCTTGAGGCCAAAGGGTATGCCATAGGTTTGGGCATGATCAGCCTGAGGTTGGTGTTAACCGGTATAGGAGGGGGACCTTCCCTTTTCGATCTGATGGCATTGTTAGGTAGGGAAGAAATTGTTCATCGGATTCAGACCGGGATTTCGCAAATTCATGCAGAGGTTTAGTCTCCCTCATTTTAAATGATCCCCTATGGAAGAAATCACAAAGAAAGCACCCAATTTTATTGAGCAGATCATTTCGGATGATCTGGTGAACCGGGGGTATACCCGCGTGCATACACGCTTTCCGCCAGAGCCCAATGGTTACCTTCATATCGGACACGCCAAATCGATCTGTCTCAACTTTGGCCTGGCAAAAACATACAACGGACTTTGCAACCTCCGGTTTGATGATACCAATCCGTTGACGGAAGAAGACGAATACGTTCAGTCCATCCAGGAAGATATCCGGTGGCTCGGCTTTGATTGGGGCGACCGGCAGTATTTCACATCTGACTATTTTGATCAGCTATACGATTGGGCTGTGATACTGATTCGAAAGGGTAAAGCGTATGTATGTGATATGACTGCCGATGAGGTGGCGGCCGGTCGCGGCACACCCACCATCCCCGGGAAAGAAAGTCCGTGGCGGGACCGCTCCGTTGAGGAAAACCTTGACTTGTTTGAGCAGATGAAGAATGGTGTCTATGAGAATGGACAAAAGACATTGAGAGCCAGGATTGATATGGCATCCCCGAACATGCATCTTCGTGACCCGGCGTTGTACCGCATCAGAAAGGCCAGGCACCACAGGACCGGAGATAAATGGTGTATCTATCCGATGTATGACTGGGCCCACGGCGAATCCGATGCAATCGAAGGTATCACCCATTCCGTGTGTACACTGGAGTTTGAAGTACACAGACCACTTTACGATTGGTTTGTGACACAACTTGAGATTGATCCCCGGCCAAAACAAATCGAATTTGCGCGCCTCAATCTCAACTATACCATCATGAGCAAAAGGAAACTCTTGCAACTGGTGAAGGAGAAGCATGTTGAGGGTTGGGACGATCCCAGAATGCCGACTTTACGGGGCCTCAGACGCCGCGGATATACACCTGCATCCATCCGTAATTTTTGTGAAAGGGTAGGGGTGGCGAAACGTGAAAACATCATTGACGTGGCTTTGCTGGAGTTCAATGTGCGTGAAGACCTGAATAAGATCGCTCCCAGGGTAATGGCCGTGTTGAATCCGGTAAAACTTGTCATCACCAATTACCCTGAAGGACAGGTTGAGCAGATGGATGCGATAAACAATCCCGAAGATCCCGGCGCAGGTTCACGGAAAATTGCATTTTCCCGGGAACTATATATTGAGCAGGATGACTTCATGGAAGATCCGCCGAAGAAATATTTTCGTTTATCTCTAGGTTCTGAAGTTCGTCTTCGGTATGGATATCTGGTTACCTGTAATGAGGTGATAAAAGCGGATGACGGTTCTATAAAAGAAATTCATTGTACCTACGATCCAGACAGCCGGGGAGGAAATGCACCGGATGGTAGAAAGGTCAAAGGAACCATCCATTGGGTCTCGGCAGTTGAAAATCTCCAGGCTGAAGTTCGCCTTTATGATCGTTTGTTTAAAGATGAAGATCCCAATACACTTGAGAATTTTCTGGATGGATTGAATCCGGACAGCATGAATATTGTGAACGGATGTATACTGGAAAAGGGCCTAGCCTCGGCTGAACCCGGTACCCAATATCAGTTCGAACGCCTTGGATATTTTTGCGTGGATACGGTTCACAGCCAACCAGGGAAACCGGTATTTAACCGCACCGTAGGTTTGAGAGACACCTGGAGTAAAGTTGCATCAAAGGGAAACGGGTGATGGCAAAGATCCTCATTGAGAACATCCAGTTCTTTGTTAAGATCGGACACCTGGAGGTAGAACACCGGGTGGGCAATCGCATTCGGCTGGATGTTTCGTTTGAGACCGATACCAGGCACGCTGAGGAAACCGATGAGTTGAGTGATACAGTGGATTACAAAGCGGTGTTTGATGTGTTGAAAGCGCAAAGTGAAAAGCCTTCGAAATTGATCGAACACATGGCCAGACGGATGTTTGATGCCCTGGTAAATGGATTCCCGAATGCAAGCCAATGGGAGTTAAAGCTGGCCAAGTTAAATCCTCCGGTCAACGGCAGGGTCGATCAGGTCAGTATTGTTTTAAAGAGTGGGGGATAGAGAGATATGGATTCGTGCTTTGTTCTCCATTCATCTTTTATTAGCTTTGCATCCCTTGACAAAATTTAAGTTGGTGGCAGGATAGGACAACCTTCGGTTCTGAAGCGGTGAGATTCAGATAGCGAAGGAAGGGGAGAACAAAAAAGGGTCTGCTACGTTGAAGCAGTCCTGAGGAATTGGCCATTCAATGAATTATGGTCGCGTGGCCGAGTGGTTACCTGCCTGCCGCCGCGCAGGCCAAGGCATCGGCAGGCAGGGGCAGAGGTCTCGCAATTGTGAGATGTTTTGCTGAAAGGAATAGAACTACGAATTGCTCTTGAATGGACAGTTCTCAATTATAATAAAAGGTCGCGTGGCCGAGTGGTTAGGCAGAGGTCTGCAAAACCTCGTACAACGGTTCGAATCCGTTCGCGACCTCAGAAGGAAAGCCCCGGTGATAGCCGGGGCTTTTTGTTTTCTCAACGTAAGTCGTGCAGCAGGTGTTTGAATTCGCTGATCATCATGGCTGTTGCTCCCCACACCACATGCCCATCGATATCGAAGTACGGTGCCATAATTTCTTTTCCGGTAGAGGCAAGCTGAATCGGTTTTTGCTTAACAATGGTATCGTCCAGGAGTGTGCTCAGGGGCACTTCCAGGATTCCTGCAACCTCGTATGGATCTGGAACAAATGCGGGGGTATTGTCAGATAAGCCTATAAACGGATGAACAAGGAAACCACTGGGTGGTATGATCAAAGGTGTTAATGGTCTGACCACACGCACCTGTTCAGCCTGCCAGCCCACTTCTTCCTGCATCTCCCTTAGTGCCGTTTGTTCAAGATTGATGTCTGTTTCCTCTACCTTCCCACCGGGAAATCCGATCTGTCCACCGTGGGTGCCGGGGTAGTCATTCCTCACGATCAATACGGTATGTGTGTCCCCTTGTCTGGGATACAAAAGGATCATGACAGCACTTAACCTGGTGGCTTTTCTTTGAAGTGATTCCATGGCACGCAACTTTCGCTCGAACGGTGCCATGGCATATTGCGCTTCTTCCCCCGGAAGAGGCTTACCTGATGAGTTGATCAGGCGGGTCTTGAGATCTTTGAAAGAGAAATCCATTTGATTTATCTCAAATATAGGATAACTCGTTGTTCATGGGTTGTGTCCGCCGTCAATTCAATTTAGATCACGGTTTCCTAATTCCAAAAGGTAGGTTCAGTCCTACCATAATATTTCGTCCCGGATTGGAAATGCCTTCGGCTTTCAGCCTTGAGAGGTGCGGTACATACGTTTTGTTAAGGATATTGCGAACACCGATTGTTGCATAACCTTTGAAGTTGCCAAATTTAATGGTCGCACCCAATGTTGCGTGCAGAAGGGAGTATCCGTCCGAACGGGATTCCAGCTCTGTGTTGATATGGTTCTGAGGTAGCGTATGCTCCAGGCGTACCGACATAAATGGCTCTTCCAGGTGGCTGGTGTTCTTGAAGCGTCCACGGAGTCCGTTGGAGATTCTCGGAGCGGGCATCAATGGTAGGGGTTGGCCGCCTGCACCGGTTGCCAGTACTAATTCGAAACCATTCTCAATGTGAAGCCAGTCAAGCGGATGGGGATGGAGGTCAGTCATCAGTTCACCGCCCCACAGACTGGCATTACCCTGGGTATAGGCATACACAAAAACTTTCTCTACCGGATCATATTCATGGGTTGGCAGGAGGTAAATGAAACGGTTGACATGGTTGTAAAAACCTGCAATATCATAGCTGAAGTGTTCTGAATGATAGTGCATGTTGATGTCCCACTGAACATTCTGTTCGCTTTTGAGGTCCGGGTTGCCGATCTCTTTCCGGTTGGTTCCCTCATGCACACCGGCGGACGTCAGTTCGGCCAGGTTAGGTGCCCTGAAACCGGTCGCCAGATTGGATCGGATAACAATGGCTTCATTGGGTTGCCATGACCATCCGGCAGATCCGTTCACACTGCGATAATTCGTGTTAAGTTGTGTAGAATCTTCACCGGGGAATGACGCATCTACCTGTCGGCTGTCGAAACGAATTCCTGCTTGCACGATGTGTTTTGCTCGCTTGAGTTTAACAAGGCTCAATACACCGAGATCGGTGGTGGTGGCATCGGGGATAAGCAATTCTTCACCATGGTTGGTGTTGCGTTGATGCATACCCTGTACTCCGAAAATATATTCCAGCTTTGATGTGTCCGGATTCAGATAAAGTTTTCCGTCCCAGCTGAAGGTATTTAAACGCATATCCAGTGCAGCCTCATCATTCTCATGCGCTTCGTGGTCATGGTCATGATCATCATGCGGTTCCTCGAATTCAAGGCGTCGGTTTGAAATATAACCGAAACTTGTTTTGACGCGTGCCTTGTTCATATAATAGGTAGTGATCCAGGAGGTGATGTGACTGGTCACTTCCTGACTGGGTTCCTGAGGCGTTCGCAGGGTATTCTGCAAACCGATTTCCCCGGGCAGACCAAAGTGGTCATCAATGAACGTATAGTATACATCGGTGCTCAGGTTACTGCGCTGAAGTCCGACGGACGTTTTCAGAGAACGTTCGTTCATCCTGGAGTTGGTGACACGGTCACCGCTACCTGTGAGGTAATCGGCATGATTCACATAGCCGCCGCGAACCCTGAATCGGAAATGTTCCCCGCTTCCTCTGATCCCAAGGCTGTTCTGGTGTCCGAGTGTGGCGCTGTAGAAACGTGTGGATACATCACCTTTGATGGTATGTACCTCTGCAGGTTTCTCATCCACCACATTGATAACGCCACCGAGTGCATCTGATCCATATAGTAGCGAGGCGGGTCCCTTGATGATCTCCACCTTATCAACTCCGGCATCATTGAGACCTATACCATGTTCATCGCCCCATTGTTGGTTTTCCATGCGTATACCCTGGCTGAAGAGCAAAATCCTGTTGCCGCTGAGTCCGCGGATCATTGGTTTGCCAATACCTGGACCAGTTGAGAGGTTGCTAACCCCCTGGGTGGATGAAAGTGCCTCGGCAAGGTTTGTGGCGCTGCTTTGTTGAAGCTCACGGAAACCGATCTGATCGATCTTGACCGGACTTTCATCCTGGTGTGATGAGTAACCACCGGTTACAACGACTTCATGGGTTTCGATGACAGCAACTTCCATGGAAATATCTTTTGTTACAGCCGTGCCATCAAAATATATGTCAAGGATAACGGTCTCATAACCAATGAAGGAAACCTGAACTTTAAAGCGGCCATTCGGAATACCTCTGATCTGATAATGACCGGATGCATCGCATTGCGTGCCTTTCATTAGTTCTGGGATGTATATGGTTGCTAAGGGTATGGGGTCACCGGTTTGTTTATCGGTAACCGTTCCTGACAGGTCCGACTGGGCAAAGGAGCATGACCATACCAAACCGGCTATCAGCGATAGCCGGACTGCCAAACAGCACTTCATAAAAAAAGATTATTAGGGTTTAACTTAACGTTTCCGCACTCAGACTTTACAGACGGTGCAGCGAATATCAGGCGTTAAGAGAAACCGGGGGACCGCGAAGAAAATATGCGGCAAGGGCCTGGTAAAAAGGCCTGGAAACCCTCGTGGGTTTATGGATATCCGTGTCAAAAACTTTATTGTCCGGTACATCTGATAGTGAAGATTCGCCGGACTGCTTCTCAAACTGGCAGGCGGGACAGTGATGATGAAGCTGATCAATGAAAGCTCCCGATTCCTTGGCATGGTTCTCATGGTGTCCCATCAACGGATGAATCCCACCTAACATCAAAAAGGCCAGGAACAAGGTGGGCAATACCCCCTTCGCCATATGTCGGAGAAGCACCATCATGTATAATGAAAAAAATGTTTTGGGAATTGAGCAATCAAAACTAACGGTTTGGATAGGAAAAAACAAGTGTGGTCGAAGGGCTATGAATTATTTACGAATCCGTTGGAGCAATTGATTCTTTTTTCTATCTTAGTTTCCCTTCCATCAAAACTGTTGGCAGGCAACTGGGATTGCGGACATATTGGTTAATGTCCCCAGACGTTTCCCTGATACTAAATACACTTGTTGGTTAGACCCCGTTGCTTATGATTGGCATGGATCGCGTTATGTGTAAAAGTGAACCCCGAAAATCAGGTGCATCAAAGAAGTTGTTATTGTTGTTGTTAATGGGAGCGGTATGGCATCCTTCCCTGATGGCACAATGCATAACATCGGTTGTTAGTCCTTCCTGTCCTGGAAAGTCGGATGCATCCATTACGGTCATATATACAGGCGATGAAGAAACAGATAAACGCTATCTGTTGCTTCAAAATAATGTCGCCCTGGATTCTGCCTTTACCAAGGGCACCCATTCATTTACCGGCCTTGCTGCCAAAGTATGGGAAACGCAGGTTTATTTGTCTAACGGAACAGGAGGATGGAATTATTCATGTGCAAGAGTGGATACAGTCAATGATCCTGACACCCTGAAGCTGGCTATGAATGCGACCGACATCAACTGCAAGGGAGATGGAACCGGTTCCATCGTGGTGACGGTCGAAGGCGGAACGCCTCCGTTTAACTACTTATGGAACAGTGGCCGGACCACGTCCACTTCCACAGGATTGTCAGCCGGAACTTATGCGGTTGTTGTGACGGATGTTCGGGGATGTGTATCCAATAAGGCAGTCACACTAAAGGAGCCTGCAACCCAAATGTCTCCAGGTTCCACCCAAAAAGATGTGTTGTGTGCCGGTAAGAAATCCGGGTCCATAGATTTGAGTGTAACGGGCGGAAGTGCACCTTACACTTTTCAATGGAGTCATGGCGCTACCACGGAAGATGTCACCAACCTGAGCGGGGGTACCTATACCGTTAGCATTTACGATGGAAATCAGTGTGAGGAAAACCTTGAGATCATACTAAATGAACCCGATCCATTTCTTGCACCAGCCAAGGGAGTCAATATAAGTTGTAACGGTTTGATCGACGGAACGGCCACCGTGACAGGCGAGGGAGGCACGTCACCGTATAGTTATTTATGGTCAACCGGCGAAACCACTGCAACCATCACGGGTCTTGATGCCGGCCGGTACATCATTATCGCCGTGGATGCAAATGCTTGCCCGGCATCCGGTGAAGCCATCGTGATTGAACCGACCAGATTGAAAGTCTACAATAAGTCAGAGAACCTGGGCTGTGATCGCACCGAATACAAAGTTGAGATCGTGGCATCCGGAGGAACCCTGCCGCATTCTTTCCAATGGTCTGACGGAAGTACCGATCAGATTATTGAGGAAATGATACCTGGTGATTATGAGATTACAGTCACCGATGGAAGAGGGTGTTCAGCGGTGGATACACTGTCTCTTGAATATAAAGAAGCTACGTGTGTAACGGCACCAAGTGGATTTACACCGAACGGTGATGGTATCAATGATACATGGACCGTTAGAAATTTTGAGAAATTCCAGGGAGCGGTCCTTCAGGTATTCGATCTCACCGGAACAATGGTGTTTGATTCAGGCTCACAGACATTGCCATGGGGTGGCACCTTTGAAGGCGCAGATCTGGAACAGGGAACATATTACTATATCCTGGATCTGAACAACGGTGAACCCAGGCAAACAGGTCCCATCACCATATTAAGATAGCGATGAAAAGAAGGGTTATACCTACATTCCTTATTACACTGCTGTTATGCGGTGTGGCAGAGACGGTGTTCGGACAGTTCCAGGTGACCTATCCAAATTATATGGTGAATGATTATTTCTATAATCCTGCCATCGCCGGAAGCAAGCCTATCAATCCAGCCAGAATCACGATCAGAAGGCAATGGATGGGGGTTGTAAAGGCTCCGCAACAACACAGTCTGACGTTTGATGGACTTCTTTTCCAGTACCGTATCGGGATGGGTGTGGGTTTATACAACCAAACCATTGGTCCTGCCAGCCTGAACCTTTTCAATTATTCATGGAACTACAGGGTTCCTTTTTCCGCAAATTCCATGCTTTCCTTCGGTGTTGCAGGTGATATTGCCCAGTATGTGATCAACCATGATCTGATTGAACTGGAGGATCCCAATGATCCGGTACTTCAGAATGGCTTCCGTCGCGCCTATCTGCCGGATGCAAGTGCAGGTTTATATCTGTACAGCACACCGTTGAATGCACACAAATATTTTCTCGGTGTTTCGGCACTTCATCTCCTGGATACCCAAAAGGACCTGCCCTGGTATGAGAACCAGCTTGACGCGCCCACGCTGAAACGTACGTTTTATGCCATGGCCGGATATAAGATCAAGATGGGTAACAAACTCGGACTGGAACCATCAGGTGTATTCTTCACTGATAACCCGGAAAAACCTGAGGATTTCGGATACAACATCAACGGTAAAATTTCATGGAATGACAGTTTATGGGTGGGTGTATCATATCAGGCGGAAAGATCGGTTACAGCATTTCTGAGCTTTGTAGTAGGACGCATGAACATTACTTATTCCTATGAAATGTCATTGTCTGATATCCAGCAATACAGCTATGCAACGCACGAACTTTCTTTGGCTCTT
>JAGQZQ010000087.1 GCA_020435415.1 Flavobacteriales bacterium | reverse complement strand
CCCTTCCCGGTCAATCAGTTGTGTGAATTCCCGGTAGGTATCCCTCATGCCGTCCGCACTTCCGTAGATATCCAGGTGATCGGCGTCCATACTCGTTACCGTGGCAATCCGTGGTTTAAGCCTGAGGAAGGAACGGTCATATTCATCTGCTTCCACGATCATCCACTTTTGTTCCTCGCTGAGGAGCACGTTGCTTTGGTAATTTTTCATGATCCCTCCGATAAAGGCGGTGGTGGGCATTCCGGCATGGTGCATCAGATGAGCGAGAATCGAAGATGTGGTGGTCTTGCCATGTGTTCCGGCAACGGCCAGTGTGCTATAATCGGTGGTGATCAATCCGAGTACTTCAGATCTTTTATGAAGTGTTGTGCCCCGGGAGATAAAGTATTTCAGTTGTTCATTGGCCTGTGGAATGGCGGGTGTGATAATGACAAGCACCTCATCGGCATTTGAGCTGGTGATCTCGGCAGGGATGCCCTGTACATCATCTAGATAATTTACAATGATGCCTTCGCTGTTTAATAAATGTGTAAGCGGCGTTTCCGTCTTATCGTATCCTGCAACCGTCTTCCCGTGATGCTTGAAGTAACGCGCCAGGCCGCTCATACCAATACCCCCGATTCCGATCAGGTACACATACCGTATGTGGTCAAAGCGTGTCATGAAGCCTTCTTCAGATTATTTTCGTAAAGTTTGATCACTTCTTTGGCGATGCGGTCGGCCGCATCCTTTTGTGCCAGCGTGAGAATCGTTGTCTCCAGTTTTTTCCTTTCATCATCATCGGCCATCAGGTGAACCACGGTCGCTCCCAGTTTCTCACGGGCATCAGCATCCGCTATTCTTACCGCCGCTTGTTTATCTACCAGACTTTTAGCGTTCTTGTTTTGATGATCTTCTGCAACGTTCGGAGATGGAACCAGTATGGCTGCCTTTCCTGCCAGGCACAATTCTGAGATCGAGCTGGCACCGGCCCGGGATACCACCAGGTCGGCCACGGCATACGCGAGGTCCATTTCCTGGATGAACTTCAGGACATGCACCCCTTTGGCGGCATAAACCGAACCCTGTTCATTCATCTCTTCGAATTGTCGTGCCCCGGTTTGCCATAGCACCTGGATGTCATTGGCAACGAGATCGGGAAGGGCCAGGAGCATAGAAGCATTGATGGTGGCTGCGCCCAGACTTCCACCGATGACCAGTAATGTTTTCTTGCCGGTTTGCAGTCCGAAATGTTCCAGGGCTTTTTCTTTCTTCCCGTCCAGATTTGTGATATCCTGCCGAACCGGATTTCCCGTAAGGAGAATCTTAGCAGCGGGAAAATATTTTTCCATACCGTCATAGGCAACACAGATGCGATCCACCCTTTTGCCCAGAAGTTTATTGGTGATGCCTGCATAGGAGTTCTGTTCCTGGATCAGGCTTGGGATTCCCTTACGTGTGGCCATGTAGAGAAGCGGGCCGCTGGCATATCCACCTACTCCTACAACAGCATCGGGTTTGAAGGCAGATAAAAGTCTTCCTGCCTTCAACAGACTCGCCAGTACTTTTACAGGAAAGAGCAAATTCCTGAATGTGAGTTTGCGTTGCAGTCCGCTGATCCAGAGTGCCTCAATGGGAAAGCCTGCGGCCGGTACCTTTTCCATTTCCATCCGGCCTTTTGCACCTACGAAAAGGATTTCTGCATTGCCTGTCAGCCGTTGCAACGCATGTGCAATGGCGATGGCGGGATAGATATGTCCGCCTGTTCCTCCTCCGCTGATCATCACTTTAGGCATTGACAGTCACTTTTTCGGTTCCACGTTCACGGCTTACACTGAGGATAATGCCCAGTGCTGCCGATGTAAATATGATCGATGTTCCACCCATGCTCACGAGTGGAAGCGTTTGTCCGGTTACAGGCACGATGCCTACGGCTACAGCCATATTGATCATGGCCTGAAGGATCAGCAGCAGTCCGCAACCCATGGCCAGCATGGCGCCGAATGATCCCGGGTTGCGAATAGAAATTCTGGTGATCCGATAAAGCAGGATCATATACAAAAGCAGTATGGTGGTGCCTCCCAGGATGGACCCGTATTCTTCAATGATGATCGCGTAGATAAAGTCGGAGTAAGGGTGAGGTAGAAAATTCCGTTGACGGCTTTTTCCCGGACCTTTGGGCACAAAGCCACCGGATGCGATCGCTATTTTGGATTGTTCTACCTGATAGTTTTTATCGTGGCTATCGGCGCTTTCTTCACCGGATGCATTGAAAAATTCCTGGAGCCGGCTTTTCCAGGTGGACATACGTCCGAGCAGCATATCATCCGGCAGTGTAAACAACAGGAGCGACAGGAGACCTGCGGTCAGGAGACTCACCCCACCCAATCCCAGCAGGTATCGAATGCGCATTCCTCCAAGGAACATCAGGATTGTACACGTTGCGAACAGGATCACGGCGGTAGAAAAGTCAGCCGGAAGGATCAGGGCGCATACGATGGCGATGGGAAGAATAATAGGCACAAAAGCTTCCTTGAAATTATTCATCAGGTGTTGCTTTTTGGAAAGCAGGCGGGCCACATAAACGATCAATGCCAACTTAGCGAGATCTGATGTTTGGAAAGTAAGGTTGATCACCGGCAACGTCAGCCACCGGTTGGCGGCGTTCAGATTGGTACCCATGACCAATGTCAGAAGCAGGAGGGGAATGGACAAATACACGGCCACCTGTGACATTCGTGAATAGTAAGTGTATTTAATGGTATGAAACAGATAGATAATAGCGAAACCGGCCAGTAGCAGAGCCAGATGTTTGATCAGGTAATACTCTGTATTTCCTTCCTGATAACGGTATGCCAATGTTCCGGTTGAACTGTAAACAGCCAGAAGTGAAAACAGCGACAGCAGAAACACCACCGCCCAAATGACGCGGTCGCCTTTCATATATCGTGTCAGTGCAATCTTCATTATCCTCTTAATAATCCTTTATAAATATCAATGACCCTGGTCTTGAAGTCACGGCCTCTTTCTTTAAAACTCTCATATTCTCCGTATGATCCGCAACCGGGTGAAAAGAGGATCTTATAGCCCGGTTCTGCAATGGAGCATGCGTACATGACGGCTTCATCCATGTTGGTGGCATCCACCATGGTTTTTACATATTTTGAAAAGGCTTGCATCAGCCTGAAATTCTTATGCGGTCCCATGGCAACGATGGCCTTTACATGATCGGATATCACTTCGTTGAGCATGTTGTAATCGGCCTGATGATCGATATTTCCTGCAATCCAGACGACAGGCTTGTCGGATTTTGCCAATGAGTCCCACACGCCTTCCAGGTTGGTGGCGATGGAGTGATTGATGTAGTCGACGCCCCGAATGCGTGCTACGAATTCCATCCTATGTTCAACATATTTGTGTTGATAGGAAGACTGAACCTGGGCCCGTGTTCCTCCAGGTGTCTGGTTCACCTGTGAATCGTTATTCTCATATCGATCAAAGAATGTGCTCATGCATCAGAGGGATTTTACAGCTTGTTTGAATTTTCTACCCCGATCTTCGTAATTCTCAAAAAGGTCAAAACTGGCGCAGGCCGGTGAAAGCAATACGGTATCTCCTTTCTTCCCGGCGCGGTATGCCTGAATAACAGCATCCTCTGCTGAACCGGCTTCCAGTATGGTTTGTACTTTTCCGTCAAAAGCGTGCATCAGTTTTTTGTTATCCTTTCCCAGACAGATCAGCACTTTGACTTTTTGTTTGACCAGTTCATCCAGCATGCTGTAATCATTACCTTTGTCTACCCCACCTGCAATCCATATCACCGGAGCTTCCACGCTTTCCAGCGCGTACCATACCGAGTTGACATTGGTGGCCTTGGAGTCGTTGATGAAGTGAATCCCATGCACGCTACCAACCCTTTCGAGCCGATGTTCGATGTTTTGAAAATCGGTCAGGCTATCACGGATCACATCATTCCTGATGTCGAGCAGCTTGGCGGCGATGGCTGCGGCCATGGAATTGTACAGGTTGTGTTTTCCCTGAAGCGCTAATTGGTGGATCGTCATGTTTAATTCTTTATGTTGGGTTTTAATCTCAATGCTGTTTTCATTGACAAAGGCTCCTCGTGTGAAGGTTTTCTGAAGACTGAAAGGCATCCGCGCCGCGCCGGACGGATGTTGCTTCATATAGTTTTCGATCTCCGGGTCATCTGCGCAATACACCAGAAAATCCGATGCTTGCTGGTTCATGGTGATCCGAAACTTCGACGCCACATAATTCTCCATTTTGTTGTCATACCGGTCCAGGTGATCAGGCGTGATGTTCAGCAGCACAGCAATGTCGGGTCGGAAGTCCTTGATGCTGTCCAATTGAAAGCTGCTCATCTCGATCACGTAATAGTCGTGTGGATCGTCCAGCACCAATGCGGCAAAACTTTTACCGATGTTTCCTCCGAGACCAACACTCAATCCGGCTTTTGACAGGATATGGTAGATCAAGGAAGTGGTGGTCGTCTTGCCGTTGCTTCCGGTGATGGCGATCACCTTCCCTTCACAATACCGCCATGCAAACTCGATCTCCGATATGACCGGGATTCCTTTTTGTTTGGCAGCTACAATGAGTGCTGCATTTAGCGGAATACCCGGACTGATGATGATCTCATCACACGCGAGAATCTTCTCTGTGGAGTGTGTCCCTTCTTCGAAGCCAATGTCATGATGACAAAGAACGTCCTTGTACTTATCCGCGATTTGTCCAATATCCGAAACCCATACCCCCATGCCTTTCGCCTGTGCCAGTCTTGCTGCCCCCGTTCCACTCTCTCCGGCTCCTATGATCGCTATGTTTTTCAATTTTCAATGTTGCTTATTCATCAAATGTTTTCCCTATCTGAGCTTCAGCGTTACAATGCTCATGACCGCCAGCATGATGCCTATGATCCAGAATCGGGTTGCGATCTTGGATTCGTGATAGCCCAGTTTCTGATAATGATGGTGGAGGGGGGACATCCGGAAGATGCGCCGCCCCTCTCCGTATTTCTTTCGGGTGTATTTGAAGTATGAGACCTGCATAACCACAGATAGATTCTCAATCAAGAACACACCGCATAGGATGGGAATGAGTAATTCTTTGCGTATGGCAATGGCGAATACGGCAATGATTCCTCCGATGGCCAGGCTTCCTGTATCTCCCATAAAAACCTGGGCAGGGAAGGAGTTATACCAGAGAAAGCCAATGCATGCGCCGACAAATGCGCTGATAAAGATTACCAGTTCGCCGGTATTTGGGATGTACATGATGTTCAGGTAATCTGCGAAGATGGTGTTGCCTGAAACGTATGCAAACACGGCCAGCGTTGCTCCGATGATCGCCGCGGTTCCTGTGGCAAGTCCGTCCAGACCATCGGTGATATTGGCACCGTTGGATACCGCGGTGACAATGAGGATCACCACCGGAATGAAAATTACCCAGGACCATTTCTCATACCCTTCTCCCAGAAAGGATAGAAGATCTGCGTAATCCAGTTCGTTGTTCTTAAGGAAGGGGATGGTGGTTTTTGTGGATTGTCCGTCGTGGCTGATGATATACTGCTCGCCATTGCTTACCACCAGGGAGTCCATGGACGTTCTCAGCACGCGACCGGCGGTTTGTTGTTTGTATGCAAGCTCATGTTCGCCTCCGGCTTCGTAGTAATAGAGAGACTGGTCGTCGCGAATCTTTACATCTCCATGAAAATACAGCACGGCGCCAATGATGAGACCCAGTCCCACCTGGCCCATGACTTTGAATTTTCCGGCGAGGCCTTTCTTGTCTCTCTTGAATACCTTGATGTAATCATCTATAAAACCAATGGCTCCCAGCCATACGGTTGTTGCGATCATCAGAATGATGTACACATTGGAAATATCCGCAACCAGCAGTGTAGGGATCAGGATGGCGGAAAGAATAATGAGTCCGCCCATAGTTGGTGTACCTTCTTTTTCAGCCTGTCCTTCCAGTCCGAGTTTGCGAATTGGTTCACCAACTTGTTTGCTTTGCAGTATCCGGATGATTCTCTTACCGAACAAAAGTGAAACGGTGAGGGAAATGATCACGGCGGCGGCGGCCCTGAACGAGATGAACTGAAACAGCCCGGCTCCAGGGAAGTTGAAATGTTCTTCGAGGTATGTGAATATACTGTATAACATTACGTTCTGTCGTGCATCAGGTCAAAATGGGTTTGCAGTACGGCCAGGTCGTCGAACGGATGTTTCACCCCCTGTATCTCCTGATATTTTTCATGCCCTTTTCCGGCAATAAGGATGATGTCCCCGCTATTCGCCAGGGCACATGCCGCTTTGATGGCTTCTCCTCTGTCTGGTATCGTCAGGCTTTTGCGTGCATATTCTCCTGGTATTCCTGCCTCCATATCTTTCAGGATTTCCGCTGGATTCTCACTTCTCGGGTTGTCGGAAGTGAGAATCACCTTGTCACTTTTCTCACAGGCGATAGCAGCCATCAGTGGACGTTTACCCTTGTCGCGGTCACCCCCGCAACCCACCACCGTGATCACGGATTCGTTGCCGGTTCGGATATCACTTATGGTTTCGAGAACATTCTTAAGGGCATCGGGTGTATGGGCATAGTCTACAATACCGGTGATATTTCCTGCGCGGATGTGCTGGAATCTACCATCCACTGGTCCGATGTTGCTTAGCTCAGTGAGAACCGTCATCTTCTCTTCATTCAATAGGATGGCCGTTCCGTATATCGCCAGCAGATTGTAGGCATTAAAACTGCCAATGAGGCGGCTCCAGCATTCGACATCATCCAGGGACAGATGCAGGCCGGTAAATTGATTGTCCAGCACGCGACAGCGGAAGTCGGCCATTTGATGCAGCGCATATGTCTTGCGAACCGCTTTGCAATTTTGCAGCATCACTTCTCCATTTGGATCATCCTTGTTGACCAGTGCAAAGGCGGTGGATGGCAGGCCGTCGAAGAATTTCTTTTTGGCTTTCAGGTAGGCATCAAAACTACCGTGGTAATCAAGATGGTCGTGTGTCAGGTTGGTGAAGATGCCACCGGTAAATGTGAGTCCGGCAATGCGACCTTGCTCAACCGCATGCGAACTAACCTCCATGAAGCAGTGCGTGCAACCTTCTTCCACCATTTGCTGTAGCATAATGTTGATGCGTAGTGCATCGGGTGTGGTGTGTGTGGCTGGAATCTCGTTGTTGCCGATGCGATAGCTGATGGTTGAAAGCAGTCCCGCCTTATGTCCGAGTTTATTGAACAGCTTGAAAAGCAATGAGGCTATGGTGGTCTTTCCGTTGGTGCCTGTTACACCTACGAGCTTCAATTTTGATGAGGGGTTGCCGTAGAAATTGGCGGCGATATATCCGAGTGCTGTATGGCTGTTGGTTACCAGGATATATGTGACCTCTTTTCTGGTATGTTCCGGAAATTGTTCACATACCACTGCAATGGCGCCATTCTCAATCGCCTGATCGATGTAGTGGTGTCCATCGGTTTGTTCACCGCGAAGGGCTACGAACAAGCCATAGGTCTCTGCCTTTCGTGAGTCGAAAGCAACGCCGGAGATCACCACATCTGTTGACCCCAGGACGTCCCTGATACCTGCTTTGTACAATATCTCCTTCAACATCATCATCAGGACAACTCTATATTTATCGTTTGGCCCCAGCGAAATGCCGTTCCCGGAGGAATGGATTGCCGGGTTACTTTACCACTGCCTGTGATTTCTACCACAAGGCCGTTTCTTTCAAGGATGTACAGGGCATCGCTCACACCCATCCCTGAGAGGTCCGGGATGTAGCCATTCCCCAATTCATCTGCGATACTTTTCTTCTTCAGGGTGAGTAAGGAATCCTGGTAGTTCGGAATGACCCAGGACGCATCTTTTTCAGATTTGTCCGGATTGATTTTGAGCGCAGACAGGACATGGTCGGTTGGTTCCTGCATACCCACCTTGATCTTTGGTAACGCTTTGGGTTTTTTAGCCTGGGCCAGGTTAACGGCATTGTGCATCTCCAGGCTACCTGCGTATACCTTATCAGCGATCTCCTTAAATATCGGGCCTGCTACAAGATTTCCGTAATAAACATTGTTTGAGGGGGCATTGACCACCACGATGCAAGAATAAGCCGGTTTATCCGCAGGGAAGTAGCCCACAAAAGAGGCCTGGTAACTGATGCCGGTCTCGTACCGGTAGCCGTATTTGGCATTGGCGATCTGGGCGGTGCCGGTTTTACCGGCAATTTTGTAAATGCTGTTCTTAAGGTTAGTTGCGGTGCCGTTTTCCACCACCCCTTCCATCATCCGGCGTGCTTCCTTGATGGTGGATTCGGAGCATATCTTTTCGTGAATAACCTCGGTTTCAAACCTGCGGATGATCTTTCCTCGTTGCCTGATTTCATCCACAAGACGAGGCCTAACCATTTTTCCATTATTGGCGACAGCGTTGTAGAATGTCAGAATCTGGAGAGGAGTCATGGTAGATTCATAACCGATGGACATCCACGGCAGGGTAATACCTGACCAGGATTTGTCGGTCGGATCTTTCAATACCGGCTTCCCTTCTCCGGGAATCTCAACACCCAGTGTGCGGCCCAGGCCCATGGCCCTCAGGCGTTCGATAAAGCGCGAGGGGTTCTTGGTATATGCTTCATTGATTACCAGGGATACACCAACGTTGGAAGAAACCTCAAAGGCACGGCGAACGGTCACCTTTCCGAATCCACCATGGTGAGCATCCGTCATAATGCGGTCATAATACCGTGTCTTTCCGCTTTTTGTATCTACACTGTCATCCGGACTGATCAGTTTATCTTCCATGGCAGCCATCAATGCCGGAAGTTTGAAGGTTGATCCCGGTTCGGTACTTTCTCCGATGGCGTAATTGTAGGTCTCACCATATTCGCCGTCTGTTTGATGCGTCAGGTTTGCAATGGCTTTGATCTTACCGGTTTGTACTTCCATCAGGACCACCGTGCCATGATCTGCGTTGTGTTTCCTCAACTGATAGAGTAGGGCGTGTTCTGCGACATCCTGGAGGTTTACATCAAGCGTGGTCAAAAGGTCGTATCCGTCCTTGGGTTCGATGAAGTTCTCATCATTTACGGGCATCATCACATTCCCGCTGATACGTTGCATGAGACGTTTGCCGCCCACACCTTCCAGGTATTCACTGTAGGCGCCTTCAAGGCCCACACCTTGTATGCCTTCCCGGTCATACCCTATGGTTCTCGCAGCAAGGACCTGAAAGGGTTTGACGCGTCTGTTTTTTTGAGTGAATATCAATCCTCCCTTGAATCTGCCCCGACGGTATATCGGGAAAGACTTCATTGCTTTCAGTTCGGTATATCGAACGTTGCGGTGGATAAGGTGGTAGCGGTTACCGGACCTACGTGCACGGGTGATCTCCTTCTTGTAGACTGAAGCGGGCTTATCATCAAATAACCTGGAGAGGTGCCAGGCGAGTGAATCAATCTTTTTGTTGAATACACTATCCGGGATCACATCGCGGTTGGGATCCATCCGAACTTCGTAGATAGGAATGGACGTGGCGAGCAGACTGCCGTCTCCGGCAAAGATATTTCCTCGCGCAGCATCGATATTTACAAACTTCATCGTCTGCTCCCTGGCCTGTTGCAACCAATCTTCCCGTTGTGTTGTTTGGATTCGGATCACTTGCGCAAGAATGACAAGGGCAAACAGACTGATCCCGAAATAGACCAGGTAGGTTCTCCAAAGCATATTTTTCTTTTGCGCGTCCACTTGTCGTTAGTTGTCTTTTTTAATTACAATCTTTTTTGGCGGCACTGTTGACTCCTTGATGCCCTGTGGGCTGAGCGCTACGGAAACGCGGGATTGTTTGCTGTTGTACATGATTTCGGAGCGGGTCGTGATGTATTCGGTTTGCAACTCCTTCAATTCCTGCTGTACATGATCCATTTCACGCACAGTGCGCTCTGCGAAGTGAATGTTTGCGATGTAAAGAATACCCAACAGTGCAAGGAACAGAATGTATGGTGCCATCTTTTCGCTGCCTCTTTCCGACAACATTCGACCGGTGAGGATGCTTTGAAATCCACGGATAACCTTCCTGAAAGGTCCTTTGGCTACCTTTTTCTCTTTAACCGGTTCTTTCTTCTTATTCATGGATAAGCGCTCCTTTCTGCGATCCTGAGCCTGGCACTTCGTGCTCTGGGGTTGCGGTTAATCTCGTCTTCTGAAGGTTGTATGGCCTTTCTTGGAGAGGGAATAAATGGAGAGAGAATATGACCTTTCAGGTCGGTATCGGCATGTCCAGTCCAGTTTCCACTGCGCATATAGTGTTTCACGAGGCGATCTTCGAGGGAGTGGTAAGAGATAATAGCCAGTCGGCCTCCTTCACGGATCACTTCCCGCGATTGTTCTATAAAATCTTTAAGTACCGATGTCTCGTCATTGACTTCCATTCTAAGAGCCTGGAATACCCTTGCAAGGATGCTGTGTTCTTTACCACGCGGGATGTGTTTGGATAAAACTTCTCTCAGTTCCACAGTGGTGGTAAGCGAGGCGATCTCGCGTTGCAAGACAATGGTTCGGGCAAACTTCCTTGCCTGTGGGAGTTCGCCGTATTGTTTGAATACTGATGTCAGTTGATCTTCGGAGTATTCTGCTATGATTTGCGCTGCGGTACGCGGGGATCGCTGATCCATGCGCATATCAAGGGGGCCGTCAAATCGAAGGGAGAAACCTCTTCCGGGGGTGTCAAATTGGTGGGAGGAGACACCCAGATCGGCCAGAATGCCGTCAACGGGAAGGGCTTTATGTAGCTTCAGGTACTTCGACAAATACCGAAAATTTTGTGGTACATATATCAGTCGTTCATCATTCAGTTTATTTCGGGCGGCATCATCATCCTGGTCAAAAGCGATAAGCCGTCCGCCTTTCAATTGCTGGAGTATGGCCTTGCTATGTCCTCCTCCACCGAAGGTTGCATCCACGTATGTGCCACCTTCCCGGATATTCAGGCCTGCTATGCTTTCATGCAGGAGTACAGGGTCATGATACATCACTGTCTCCGGATTGGAGCAGGGATCCCATCACCTCCTCTGCCAGGTCGGCAAAGTCGGATGTGTCTTTCATGAATTCCTGGTAAATATCCGTGGCCCAAATCTCGATCCGGTTGGCATATGCAAAGAGCGTGATGTCCTGTGCGATGCCTGCGTATCCCATCAGCGTTTTCGGAATCAACAGCCGGCCTGTTGTATCCAGGGGTAATACACTGGCTCCGTTGTGAAACTGCCTGTAAAACTTCCTGTTTTTCGCGACGAACAGATTCAACTGTTTGAGTTGGGCGGTTATCTTCTGCCACTCGTCCATGGGGTACAAAGTCAGATGCTGCTCGAAGCCCCGGTTTGCCACAAAACTGTCTCTGGCTTCCGGGGAGAGCTGCTTCCGAAGGCCAACCGGCAGCATAAATCTGCCTTTGGCGTCCAGCCTGCATCCGTACTCTCCTATGAACTCTGACATTCAAGTTGTTTTTGAGTGTAAATATAGGCAAAGAATTACCACAATTTACCACAATTTACCACTTTGTTGAAAACTTTTAACGTACTGAAATCATAAATGTTGCGATTTGGCGTCCAACCTCTTAGAATCCAATATTCTTCAATCTGGTGGTAAGAGGTGGGAGAAACGTTTCCAGGCAGTGATATCGTAACATGATTTGCATTATTCTCGACCGGCTGCACACGGTTCATTTGTTTATGTTATTTTTAGCGCATTCTTTTGCACTATGATGGAATACCAGATTCAGGAAGAAGGAGAGTTTAAATATGTAGAGGCAGGTGAGGGACACACCCTCATGCTTTTGCATGGATTGTTTGGTGCGCTAAGCAATTTCCATGACGTGATATCACACTTTTCCGACCGCTATCGGGTGGTTATCCCCCTGATGCCAATATATACCCTGCCGGTTCTTGAAACCAATGTGAAGAACCTGGCCAAATACATACACCGGTTCATTAAGTTCAAGAACTACGATAAGGTTACGTTGCTTGGGAATTCCCTCGGGGGGCACGTGGCGTTGATATACGCAGTGAGTTTCGGTGACCGCCTTCATTCAATGGTGTTGACAGGTAGTAGTGGTCTTTATGAGAAAGCCATGGGCGATACATTTCCCAGAAGGGAAGACTACGATTACATCAAGCAAAAAGTAGCCGTAACGTTTTACGACCCCAAGCATGCTACCAAGGAACTGGTGGATGAATGTTTCTCAATTGTCAATGATCGGGGGAAGCTGATTCGGATACTATCTCTTGCCAAATCAGCCATTCGCCACAATATGTCAAAGGAAGTTCATAAGATAGAAGTTCCTGTTTGCCTGATCTGGGGCAAAGACGACCACATCACTCCACCTGAGGTCGCTGAGGATTTTCATCGGTTGTTGCCGGATTCAGAACTTCATTGGATAGATGAATGCTGTCATGCGCCAATGATGGAGCAGCCGGAGAAGTTCAATGCAATATTGGATGGGTGGTTCCTTAGGCTTGCTGAGCAAAACAAGCTGTAGCATCAGAGGCCAATATCAAACCCAATTCTAAAGACGGGATTTTCTCTGGCGTATTGACCGTCCAGCATGTTATAAAGCGCCATCATGGTGAAGTAGCTATTGCCTCCTGTCGGCATTCTGAGTCCACCTCCCAGGTACATGCCCTCACTGGTAAACCGTTGCAGATCTCCCAGGTCATTCTTCACCTTACCGGATAACAACTCGTATTCTCCATGTGCAAAGATGGTTTCGGTAATAAGATATCTCGTGAACAACCTACCCCCGGTCATGTTAATGGATGTTTTGGCCGGATTGTTATGGTAGTATTGATAAATAAAGCCCGTTCCCACGGCCCATCGTTCCGTAAGGTAGTAACCAAGCAGTGGCGATATATCTATAGCGGTAACGGTGCCGAATTGCAACCCGAAGTTTCCACCAAGAAAAAAGCGGGAACTATTAGATCCACTGCCATTTTGTGACGAGGCATTCATGTTTTGTGCCACCGCCATAGTATGGATGGATGAAAAGAAGATAAGGAGTATGATGCTCCATTTGGCCATATGCAAATCTACAATACTCCTAAATAAATCTGCGGTTGGTTCATCTCTTTATATAACTTTGGTAGTAGAACAGCATTGGGCTCCGGCTTTCCGGTTTGCAGACAAAACATGCCACATACATGGATACTAAATACATTGCCGTTACAGGTGCCGGCAGAGGAATCGGAAAAGCAACGGTCTTGAGGTTGGCCGGGGATGGCCACACGGTATTTGCCTTGACACGAAATCCTGATGCCTGGAAAAGTGATACCATCGGCCGCATCATCCCGGTTTATCTTAATATGGAAGATGAATCCTCCTTTGATAAGGCCATATCTCTTATGGCCGCAGAAATAGACGGGGGACTGGACGTCCTGGTCAATAATGCTGGCTACCTTATACACAAGCCAGCTAACGAAATGAAGCTGATAGAAGTAGATAAAGTGTTCCGGGTGAATGTCGGCGGGATGCTGGTGTTCACCGGAAGGTGTCATCGGTTGTTAACACGTGCCGTGCAGGCACATATTGTTAACATAAGCAGCATGGGAGGCGTGCAGGGGAGCATGAAGTTTCCTGGTTTAAGTGCATACAGTGCATCTAAAGGCGCGGTGAGCATCCTAACGGAATGTTTGGCCGAAGAGTGGAAGACTGACGGTATTCGGGTGAACGGGTTGGCCCTTGGTTCTGTTCGCACGGAAATGCTTGAACAAGCATTTCCGGGAATAGAAGCTTCCTTTACAGTTGAGGAAATGGCTGAATATATAGCCGGATTTGCGCTGAATGGCGGAAAATATCATCATGGCAAGGTCCTGGAGGTATCAGTATCCACGCCATAAGAACCCGGTGTTAAATTTTTTTTACGAAAAAAGTGACCAAATATTTTTTTGTTTCAAATACATGATTACCTTTGCATCCCCTTTGGAGATAATCTGAAAGGAAAATGAGCAAGAAACAAGGTGACAAACCTTGGTGAGCCAGACAGAAAAGTTCTTTGAAGAATTGAAGTTTAAGGCTAGTAGAACAGGTATCCACGAGTATTGTTTTAAAACATACCTCGTAAAGTAAAGAAGCCAGGAAATCTTTCCACAATTGCGGTCATTCGTTGACTGCAATGGAAAAC
>JAGQZQ010000086.1 GCA_020435415.1 Flavobacteriales bacterium | reverse complement strand
AAGAACCGGGTGTCATCTGTTTGGATGCCTCTTTCATAGTGCCACACCATTTTATCAAAGACAGCCATTTCCGGTTGCAGTGTCACGATATCCGAAAACATAAAGTTCAGTGACCCCTGGCGCTTATAAGCATTCTTGTCCGTAATACGAAGTGTGGGGTGATAGTTCTTCAGGTTGCGAAGGCCGAACCGTTTAACTTCTTCATCTTCAGGTACAATTTGTTTCGATTTGCCCGTCTTTTTTGAGGCGGATTTCTTCTTGCCTGTACTCCGTCCGTTTTCATCCGCTTCGAATATGGCTACTTCGTCCTTGCCCTGATAAACCCAGTTGCGGGATTTTTCGTCGAAGTTATAGAGGTTGAAGCTGTTGGTGGTCTCATTGGATGCAAGCTGAATACGGATTTTGTTGTCAGGGTTGGGGTAAACTTCCTCCCCGTTATTTTGATAGGCCCTCAACTCGATCATACCTGCGGACTCAAGTTCATTTCGAACACCGGCACTGTCGTAATGCATTGGAACGCCCGCCAGGAAAATATCCATGGCGCCATTCAGTTCGCGGTACCTCACTTTGACTTTACCTTTCAGCGGTCGTCCGATATTATTCAGGAAAGCATGCGCTGGAATAATAATGCGTGTACCGGATGTATATTCCAGTGATGCGCCCTCTGAAGCCTCTACAATATATTCGGTAAAATCAACATCAATATTCTGATGTTTGAAAGGTGCTTTGAATTCTGCCCGGTCCTGTTCAACTTGTTCGATTACTGTTTCGTTTGCTTCCGGCTTATCACCAAGTATTAAAGATGTATGTTGTGGTGCAACTCCGTTATTGCTGACAGTTTCCTCTGTGAAAACGGCAAATATTGAAAAGCCTGCCAGTAACACAGCTGCCGCTCCGGTGATATACCACAAGCTTCGGCTCATTCCTCCACCCGATGCACCCGTGCCGGATACCTCACGACTCTTTTCATGCAGATCTACCCTGGATTTCAGTTGATCGAAATCCTTGAAACGCTGAATCTGGTCAGGCGTGGGAGTCTTCCTTCCAATATTTACGTTCCGGACGGTCATAACGTATATGCATTATTGTTGGAAATCAACCTGGCTAATTTCTTTAATACGCGGTGTACTTTCACCTTGGCATTGTTTTCACTGATAGCCATGATATTGCTGATTTCACGAAAAGATCTTTTCTCGAAAAACCGCATCTCAATCAGGCTAACCTCATCTTCTTTAAGTTCGGCGAGCACCTTGATCAGCTTGCCCATCTTCTCTTCACTATATTCTTCTCCGGCATCTTCAATCACCGACTGAATATCACCAATAGACTCAATGTTTACCGAACGGTTTACCTTGTTCCGTCGGAATTCCATATTCAGTTCGTTGGATGCGATCCGGAACAACCATGCAGAGAAAGGTGTTCCTTTGAAAGTATAATCTTTCAGGTTGA
Organism: Flavobacteriales bacterium; assembly: GCA_020435415.1. Classification (NCBI taxonomy): domain Bacteria; kingdom Pseudomonadati; phylum Bacteroidota; class Flavobacteriia; order Flavobacteriales; species Flavobacteriales bacterium. The sequence goes on along the minus strand of JAGQZQ010000086.1, from coordinate 12,951 downwards.
TCATGGCCTTGAAAAAGACCTGAGATGTGATGTCCGCTGCTGCTTGCATTTCTTCTATCCGCTGGTACACAAAACGAAAAATACGTTCATAATACCTGTCATACAGCACCCTGAATTTGGCATTGTTCTCCTGAGCAGCTTTCACCTCTTCCCATTCGCGCTCAATCTCAACACGTTCCATATGGTATGGAGAGTGCTCAGGCATATCCGGTTTTTCAGGTTGCAACGACATAATGCAGAAAGATCAAAAGGTTACACTTTTGTTCATAAAAAAATGTAACCTTTTAAGTCCGTAAAAAAGAATACAGGGTTTGGTGGTACGGACCAACAACTAAAGTAGGTCATTTCATGGAAAATCGCAACGGATGCATCCAAATAACCCTTGTCCTGTTCGCAATTAACAGGGGTTATATATTTGATTGCCAGTTGGGTGCCTTATTGTTAAAATGTTTTTATGATCGGACTTCCTGTTAACGAATGCCGGATGTGCAGGGATTTCCTGGCCACTTCCCGGCATTTACAGGTATGCAATGTCATGTGTTGCATGTCGGTAAAGGGGTTGCTCCAATCGTTTCTGGTCAAGATAGTGTCCGATGATTCCCATCGTGCGACCTACCACAAAGAGTCCGTTCAATGCGCCCAGCTCAAGATAACGGTCTGCCTCTTGTTCCGTGAAGCAACCTGAATGATACAACAGGTCGGCAAAAGCAGCACCAATGGCACCGTCTACGTTAAGGATCAGCGTTCCTTTTTTCTTAGTGGTGCGGTTTTCCACTTCAAGTGCATATTCCAGTGTGGAGGTGGAAGGGAAGTGCCGGAACACAAAATCTTTCAGGATGCTGACGCGCTTATCCGGATTATCCACGGATTTCAGCCTGTGACCGATACCTGGTATGGGTTGGCCAGCATCTTTGTGTTGTTCGATCAGTTGTTCGGGTGTGGTATTTGTGCGCACGGCCCGGGAAAAGGTCAGGGCAGCATCATCAATAGCGCCTCCGAAACGTGGTCCGATGGTTAGCAAACCGGAGGCAAGAGATGATACCAGGTCTTTTCCGGCCCGGGCCGCGACAATGGCGTTATGCGCACCACTGACGGCCGGACCATGGTCGGCTACCAACACCAGGACCATTTCAATAAATTCCAGTGCATAAGCAGGCAGTTTCCTTTTGAACCATAAGGAAGAGATGACGCCTGCAGGTCCGTATCCTTCTTCGATCACCTGGCTTATCGGGATATTGTTATAGGTGAGTTCATCGCCCCGGTCATCGGAGATGGTGGAGATGATCGAAGGTTTGTTACGGATCATTTTACTTCGTAATGCCTCGTCAAAGTCTATGGGTACATGGGGCACCTTGGGTTCCACGATATTCCGGACCTGGCCCTTGCTCTTAAGTTTCATAAAGGTGGTTTCGATCGTTTGTCCCAGGTCGTCAAAACTTTCAGGGACAATGACGGGGCTTTCACGCAGTGCCTTGAGTTTGGCAGGAGTTGTCTCCAGTTCATTAAGCGCACTTGCTCCCGCGTGGCCAAACTGGGCCTCGCCCGGGAACAGGGCGGCACAATCGCCGGTGACCCACACCACCAAAGGTTTGGTGATCCTGCCATCACGGATGGCATCGATCATTTCATATTCATCCTGCCCGCCGGTCTCTCCAAGGTACACCAGCATGGCGATATCCGGATTGGCATTCATTCGGATCAGGTGTTAGCTACAATAGCCCAAAGACACTGGGGTGCTTCTAATCAGGGTGACGGAAGAATAAAAAGAGGACAGTACTCCGTTGACAAAAACGGTGCTGACAGATACGACAGAGGTTCTTTGAAAATACCGGTTGACAAGAAAAGAAAAAAGGCCAACGCGCAAGAGGTTTTTATTTGATTTTCTGCCACCGCGCAGCAAGCACATTTGCAGGTCGTACGTTTTTGTTTGTAAAAAAGATACAAACAAAAGCGGCACTGCCTTCGGCAAACCTGCAAAAGAGCTTGCTTTTCCTCCCCCAACTTTCGTGTTCATAACTTTCATTCGATTTATCTATGAAAATTGAAAACGAATAATTATTTTTGGACAAAATATGTCCAAATCATTTGAATCCAAACAAATGCTGTCCATCGGAGAACAAATAAGAAAGCTGAGAGAAGATCAGGGATTGCCTTTACGAAAAGTTGCGGCAGAACTGGACATTGACCAATCTATCCTAAGCAAAATAGAAAGGGGTGAACGGAAAGCTTCAAAGGAACAGATCATTCAGATTGCCAGAATTTTCAAGGTGGACGAGAAAGAGTTGCTCATTAATTATCTGAGCGACCGTGTGCTCTATGACCTAAAAGATGAAGATTTGGCAACAGACGCTTTAAAAGTAGCAGAAAAGAAAATTAAATACATGACCAAAAACCAAACGTGAACAAATGAATCTAATACAAGACCGATTGGATGTAAGAGTGAAAAAAAGAGCCAATGTGTTTAATTGGAGAGGACAGTTTACTCCTGAATTCATAGAATACCTTATTGACTCACTGACCACGACAGGTAATGAATACATTGCGGATCCTTTTTCCGGAAGTGGCACTGTACTTTTTGAAGCGGCCCAGAAGAATCATTCAGCTATTGGGTTGGAAATAAATCCGGCTGCCTATCTAATGTCCAAATTTTATACACTTTCAAGCATACCATTCGCTGAAAGAATAGAACTACTAAGAGATTTTGAGTTCATTTTAAAAGCCAACATTCAAGATTTAAATGGCGCTGCAGTTTACAATGGTAATAAAGACTATCGAATAGCATATAAGAATTTGATTCAATTTGGAAAGCAATTATCTGAAAACATCAATGAGACGCAGCACAAAATATTATTGCTCAATCTGCTGTTCATGTCTGAGAAAGACAAAAAGCTTTCTCTTAAAGAATCTGTTTTAAAGTCATTTAATCGTTTAGAATCAGCATTTGTTGGGCTGCCCCATTCAGAGGCAAATATTGACGCTCAGCTCCAAGATGCCAGAATGTTAGGGACATTGTGTAAAGAAAAAGTCGACCTGATAATAACAAGTCCTCCGTATATCAATGTCTTTAACTACCACCAAAATTATAGAGCTATTGTAGAAGCCTTCAATTACGACATTTTAAAGGTTGCTCATTCAGAATTTGGCTCAAACAGAAAGAATAGAAGCAATCGGCTTAGAACCGTTGTTCAATATTGCTTAGACATGGAGCAATCTCTTCTAAGCTTTTGGGAAGCCCTGAAATCGGGTGGCAAAATGGTTTTGGTAGTGGGTCGAGAATCAAATGTCAGGAAAACCCCATTTTACAATGGTAAAATAGTTTCGCAAATAATTGAGTACTCACAGGGATTCGGAGAGCTTCAAAACCTTGAGCGTTCATTCACAAATAAATTTGGCGCAGACATAAAAGAAGACATTTTGGTGGCTACAAAAACAAACACTTCAATACAAGGTAATAGCGCCAGAGAAATTGCAAAGGAGAGTTTGAAGAATGCCTTTGAACATGCTCCTAATGATGTAAAGTCAGATTTCCATGAAATATTCGAAACCATTGATACTGTGAAACCATCCCCAATATTTAACAAGAAACACATCTTTTCAAAACATGGCTAAAACACCGCATAAAGAAAAATTGCTGGCTGCAATCAATAACCCAAAAGCAAAAAATGATAAATCACTTTTGGAGGAGGCTTACAAGGCTTATGAACACTGGATTAATACAATTTCCTCTTTGACCTCCAAAGGAAATAAAAGGGTAATTGAAATGACCAGGCTTCTGAATGAATACAAAGATTACCTTGAAGTTGATCTGATTGCTGCCAAAGGAAGCCCTTTTTTGAAAAGACAAAAAGGACAGTTGAAACTTGATAACAGTGTTCTTGAAGAGTTCCTGATTCATTTGGTACATCCCGATATTTTAAACAACCTTCCCAAAGAAGGAATAGAAACCGGCCCCCAAACGGCCTTTATGTCTTTCTCGTTTCGTCCAACTGATATTGAGAACCTGAACGAAAAACCGGATATAGTTCTAAAACAGAAAGACCAAGACTTTACGATTGGAAAATCAATTCACTATCAGTTTTCACCGGACCTTAATTTTTCCGGTAAGAAAACAGCAAAGGGAAAATTGTTTCTTGCTGTTCTCGCTGCTGAGGTTAAGGTAAACTACGACAAAACCATGTTTCAGGAATGTTCCGGTACAGCGTCCAGATTGAAGCAAGGTTGTCCGCTGGCAAAATACTATGCATTAGTAGAATTCCTTGATATGCAACCAGAAGATGTTCGGTTAACGGACATTGATAACGTGTTTCTTCTTAGAAAAACCAAAAGGCTTCCTTATGAAAAGCGTAGTGTATTGGCAGAAGTTAAAGCACAACATAAGAACTTTCCCATTGCAGAAGATGTGATGCTGAAATTCGTAAAAGAAATGCAGGATTTTGTTAATGCTACATGGTATGACCCGGAAGAAGCACTAAACAGGGGGTCTTTTGCATAAATAGTAATGAACGAAAATTCGGATAACAATTTCTCTAATAATATGATCCATTTTAACGGAGCTAAATTTATGGGGCCGAGATAGAAAACAAAAAATTTAAACCATGAGACCATTGATTTTAGAATTTGCTGAAACTCCTGAATTAAAGAATCTTGATTATTCATTGATTGAATACTCTCGGGAGAAAAATTTATCTGTCATTAAAAACACTCAAATTCCCGCCATATCTTATGTAAATATGGAGACGGAAACCTTTACAAGAACTAGTGGTGAACCTGCTGATTCAGACAATGACTTGAGGTATAGATTAAGGCAACTTTTGGACACTTCTACCGATACTTTTACATCAACCGAACCCAGTGATAGCGATCAAGATCGTTCTGCACTGAGAATGTTAATGGATACTCAAACCATAACAGAATCTGTTGAGCCGACCGACACCGATAAATGATTTTAATAATCACACATAAAGAAGATTTTACAGCAGACTTCGTCATTGAGAAGCTGAACAATCGAGAACTCCCATATTACAGGCTAAATTGTGAGGAACTTAATGCTATTGACTATTCTTTCGGAACAGAAAGTGATTTTCAGTTTATAATTGACAATGCCGATAAAATCACCTCTGTCTGGTTCAGACGTACTAAATTACCTGATCTGAAAATTATTAATGAATCTGAAAAGCTTTATGTATTGGGTGAATATGATGCGTTATTACAAAATATTTATGCCGTATTGAAAGATAAAATTTGGTTGAGCTATCCAAGTAATGTTTATGAAGCGGAAAGCAAACTTTACCAGATTAAACTGGCAAAAGAAATAAACTTCCAAATTCCGGAAACGCTGGTAACCAATCGCCACGCTTATTTACGAGACTTTTACGATAAGCATAAAGGGAACATAATTGTTAAACCACTACATCATGGCAGAATAAGGTATGACCAAAAGATCAAAACAATTTTCACTAACAAACTCGAATCATCTTTGATTGACCAGATGGATGAATTTGATCTAACACCTTCCATTTACCAAGAATACATTGAAAAGGAATATGAAATAAGAGTTACCGTTGTCGGAGAAAAAGTATTTGCTGCAAAGGTAAATTCACAAGAAAGTGAAGAATCTAAAATTGATTGGAGAAAAAAGAAAGCTCCATTCACATGTTATGAGCTTCCGGCACAAATATCAGAGAAATGCCTTTCTCTGACCAAAAAGCTGAATTTGAAATTTGGCGCAATAGATTTGATTCGAAAACCAAATGGCGAGTACATTTTCTTAGAAATTAATCCCAATGGTCAATGGGTATGGCTTGAAACAGAAGCAGGTCTGAAAATCTCAGATGAAATCATTAATTCATTAGTACAACAAGATGTTTATTCAAAGGTACTTTAACCATATCGGACTTGTAAAAAATGAACCACAAGATGTAACGGTTAAGACTTTTACTCCAGCAGTAGACAAGGACACTGCTATCCTTTACCTTGACTATTTAAAGGAATTAGATCATAACCAGAGGGACAGGGGAACAACGATCGAGAACAAAAATTCTTTAATGATTGGACAAGCAAGTATTGTCACCTCAATTTTCGCACTATTCATCCCGTTATTAGTTGACAAATTCAACGAAATCAATATCTATCTCCTTGTCGGACTTTCAGTTATTTTCCTTGTAGTATTAGGGCATTATTTGCTTTCAATATTTCATGCAATACAGACGCTACTTATTGACAAATACCCGTATAAAACCAGAAGCGTAATTACAATAACGAAGGAAGATAGAGCCAATGATGAATTAAGTTTTTTAAATACGGAAATATCGGATTTAGTGACATCACTAGATCATAATAGAGAAATGAATGACCGCAAAGGAGGCAATTTGATCTTAGCTGCTCGCTGTTTTCAAATTGCCAATTTTGGTTTTGCCATTTTGACTCTTCTCATTATTATTTCAGCTTTTTTCATGCGACATGAAAAAGATCCCAATGAGATAAGAGTAACAAACTTTGATGATTTGAAATTCATAACGACAGATACAACCAAAACCAAAGTGACCAATATGCCTACTATGGATACATTGAATTTACAATTTGATAGTACCGGAAGTGCAAAGGTGTTTAAGGATAAGTAAAGTCATCCCATTTTGCACATTGCCATCCTCGTTCCTGCGGTGGCAAAGAGCAAAAGCCAACGCACAGCTGACTGCTAACAAGAAAATGAAGAAAGAAAATCAAATAAAAACCTCTCCCTCCCTCGACTTAAAAAAGGGGGAAATCTCTTTGAAGAAAGATTGGGAAAAGGGGGCTACAGTAGCTAACATTGTGTATAAGCAATAGCGGGTGAAGTGGTAAATTGGAGAGTAAAGCATCTAATAAAGTTTTGTGGTGGCGGACAGGTAAGTTCTTCGAAATCCGCTACTGCTCATACACTGGGCCGTTCTGTTGCAGTGTTACCCGGAAACCGGTCTCCTCCTAAGGCTATTCCTTCGCGAATGCCTGATGAGTGTCTCGAAATAACGTTGTACATCTCATTGGAGAGCCCGCCTGATTTGGAAACAAATCCTACGTGTCCGGGGCGATATAGCTTACAGTGAACGATATTGTCTATCGTTCCGGCACTGTTTCCCGTCTTGAAAGCTCCTGCGGCAACACCTCCTACGGTTGCGGGGCCCAGCAACCATTTGTTCTTTTCCTTTGCTTCCAGTGAAAGGTCCCGTGCCTGGCGTTCAGGCATACCCTCGGCAATCACCACCAGGGTTTGGATTGAAGGATGTTGCATAGCCGTTTTGGTGGTCTGCCAGGCCGATCTTTGCGAAGCAAAATTGATGAATACGTCGGCCTCCGGGTGATTCTGTACGGCTTCTCGTGTGGTGGTATATACCGGGATCAGGATCTCGCCATGACCGAACATGGCCGGATGAAATCCTTTGCCGGATGGATTCACAATAGCGGCAACGGATGGTTCGGTTCTTTGAACCACATAGTCATAATCCAACATCCGTTGAATGGCGCGCGCCTGGTTGTTGAAGACAATCGCTTTGGATTGTTTATCGAATAAAACGTATGAAGGTCTCATGGGTGATAGCAGGAGTTAACGTTCAGCATTTGTGATCAGGATGGAATGGCTTCGGTTTTATTTACGGACTCATTTTGGAGCTTTCCTATGGCGAGATTAACGATCTCCGTCATATGGGTCTCGGGGCCGTAAACGTCCACGGGTATGCCTAATTCGGCTTCCAGATCTTTCATCATATCCAGGCCTTTCCGGTAATTCGGGCCGCCCCGGCGAACAAATACATTGACATCGTGCTCCTTGAATTTTGGCTCATAGGTGCGGATGGCGCGGATGATTCCGCGGAAGGTAGCGGCCACATCGGTGAAGTTGGCAATACCCCCTCCGATCAGTAACACTTTTCCGCCGGCTTGTTTTTTACGGGTCATGATATCGAAAAGCGTGCAGGCGTAATGATAGGTGAGCTCCTCGTCAGGATCTCCGGAGTATTCACCATAATTGCCCAGTTCATGACCGAAGCCCTTGTTGTAGATAGTATCGGCGTATACTACAGAAGCACCACCACCGGCTATCAGCAACCAGATACGGCCTTCGGGTTTTAGTAAGGTGAATTTCAGGGATGCACCGGATTTTCGTCCAGTGCAGCAATCTTTTGTTCTTCTTCGCTGGGTTCGTGCCCGAAAGGTTCAGGGAATCCCACTTTCCCCCAATTCGTTTCCTGAAGAAAACGGGCAGCATCGTCCAGTTTAGCTGCCATGTCCAGTGGGATCACCCTGTCCTTTATGATGATCAATGGGTTGATCTCCAAATAGGCGAAGTGCCATTCTGCAAACATCTTATAGGTGGTATGAATGAACTTCGCCATAAATGAGCGATGCGCTTCGGGAATATGGGTCAGAAGTTTTTCGGTAATGATCTTTTCTGAAACGTCTTCTTTGATCATCATCTTGAGGGCTTTGTTATCCACATCACCTACCTGTATTCCGCCCTGGTGATGAAACATGATCTGATCACCCCATCGGGTGGTCTGGATACACAGGTAATATTCATCCTTCTGGTCATGTGGGATAAAAGGCTCAAGAACGAAATGTGTAAGCTTGCCACAGACATTGTCCAGGCAAAGACTCTTGTTCATGTACTTTTTGATCCAGGACAAGCCCTCTTCGTATGTGACATCCAGCGCAAGCAGGTTGTGAATGCCTCTGCGTTTTATCAGTTGGTCAGGCTTTACAGCAAGTTTGGTGTTACGCAGCCAGGGATGTTCTTCAGCCAGGGTGACCGGATCGGTAAGTGAATCGAGTCCGGCAATTCTTTCCATGGTAAGCAGGGAAGATGCATCATGTTCTTTGAAGTAACGATAAAGCAGGGATTTGGCGTCTTTCTCTCTGATCGGTTTTTGGGCCATGTGTCAATGATGTTGGTACGGTGCAAAGGTCCGCCCAATCCTCCGTCTGCCCAACCGATATTTTGAAATTGTTAATGGATCAGATTTAGACGGATCGGAGGAACTGTGTGATCAATGCTTTGGAAATTAGTACCTTGCGACGCAGGAGGTAAGTGATAAAATATGGAGTGTGATGGGTAAACCAGACAAGTTGCATGCTTTGATCAAGGCCATGACGCCTAGTGAAAAGAGGGCATTTAAAATCTATGCCGGTCGCCATGTGATCGGTAATCAGAACAATTATGTTCGTTTGTTTGATGCACTTGACAAACAGAAAAAGTATCACGAAGAGAATCTCATCAAATCATTGGGTGGCAAAAGCAAAGCCAAATATATTTCTGCAGATAAATACTACCTGTATGGCCTGGTACTTAACAGTCTCTCCGCTTTTCATGCCGAATCATCGGTAGGGCATCAACTTCATCACCAGATGCACACGGCGGAGATACTGTTCGAAAAAGGTTTGTATGGACAGGCTTCCAAAGTATTGGAGAAATGCAGGAAGATGGCCGAGTAGCATGATAAATATGAGATCCTGCTGGGTATCATACACTGGGAGCGGGAAATGGCATTCCGCCAGGCGCCTCCGGAAGGACTCGTGAAATTCCTGGATAGGTACTACGACGAGGTGAAACAGATCACAGATAAACTGATCAATCGCAACGCATACAATGCCCTGTCCGATAAAATATTTGCACTTCACAAGACCAAAGGTCAGGCGAGGAGTAGGGAGGAACTGGAGGCATATGATCGCTTGTATGATAAAGAATTGCTGGATGATGATGCCAGGGCATTGTCTTACGATGGCCGCCGGTTTATGTATGCCGCACGCATGTTTTATGCACATGCGGTGGATGATGTGAAGAAAAGCCATGATGCCAGAAGAAAACTGGTGAAGCACATCGAATCAAACGATGACCGGCTTCAGGCAAACCCGAAAATGTACATCTATGCTTTGAATAATCTACTCATCAGTAGTATTCAATTGCATAACGAACTGGAATTTCACGATACCCTTGCCAAGCTCGATGCGCTTCCTTCGAAACTACCCAATACATCGCTTACAAAGGATCTTCAGGCACGGGTGTTCGAGTCGAGATATATCCATGAAACGGATTTCCTGATCAAATTGGCAAGGTACGATGAGGGTGTGGTGTTGAATGAAAAAATAGAAACCCTGTGGGAAGAGATGGAGCCCAACCTCGACCGTGCCTTTGCAGTGACGCTTTGCAACAACATGATGTGCTTGTATTTTGGTGCGGGGCAATACAAGAAAGCCTTGCAATGGCTGAACCGGGTTTTGGACAGCAAAGATGAAGTGCGGGAAGATATCCTGTGCTACGCCCGCATCATCAATCTGATCCTGCATTATGAATTGGGCAATCAGTTGATTCTGCCTTATCTGTTGCGTTCCACTTATCGGTTCCTGTCCAAAAGAAATTCAACCCTGCGGTACGAGCAACTGGTTCTGGACACCATGAAAAAATTATTGCGTGTCAGGGAAAAGGAAGAGTTGCCCGACATATTCTCAGTGCTACGGGATAAACTCATTACCCTGGCAGATGATCCTTTCGAACGCATCATCACTGAAGATCTTAACCTGATTGCCTGGCTGGAAAGCAAGGTGAGCGGCAGGGGCTATGCGGAGATCGCTGCGGAGAAGCTGCCTCGCTAGATCAGGGCATAGCCGTTATAGTAGTGTTTATCTTTTCTTCGTAGTATCCGTTGCCGTCATAGTCAAAGTATCCGGCCATTCGCAGGTCCTCGATAAGCTCTTCCGGATCGCCTACCGCATCTACCGTGATCACATATTTGTTGTAGTCTCGTGATAGTGATTGCATGACACGGTTGGAAACGATGGCCATGCGACCGTCTTCCAGGACCATCATCATCATGCAGTTGAATTTCGGATCGTACATCTGCTCTTTGGCAAAACATCTGATTACGGATCTCCTTTCCGAAATCAGCACACTGGCATTCTGAATCTTCAGTTCTTCTCCGTCCCTGCTTTTGTAGGTTGCGTAAAACTTCCGCGGTGAGAACATCAGGATCTTGTCGCAATTGTATAACCCGAATCCATCCAGGGCGAAACTTCTGTTGACCTTTATTGTGGTCACATAGCGTTCCCCTTTTCTTTTTGCAGCCACCATCGCCGGATTTTCTCTGGTTCGTTCGCCTGCCTCCCAGGCATTTTTGTAGGCCCGGTAGATATCGCCACAAGTCATGTCTTTGAACTTGCCTTCCAGTGATGGGTAGAGTTTTATGTTGATGGTCTTGTCTTTGCTGAAATGGGCGCTCAGGTAATCAGTCGGGTTGCGTTCACTATAGGTCAGTGCGATGTTGTGCCAGTACCGGTAGATGTAATTACCTCCTTTGAACCGGTTACTCAGCAGCATCTCGAAAAAAGCCAGATCCTCATCCTGGTTCTGGATGGACCGTTCGTAGTGCCATACCAGGCCATCCAGTGGTTCCATCTCGGGTTGCTTTCTGGAAATGTCTGTGAAACGGAAATTGTACGACTGGATCTTTTCCACATCATCGGGGCGGAATAAATTCAACTTTGCTTTGTATCCCGGAAGATTCTCTACACCTATTTCCTGTGATGAATCAATCTCCAGGGCAAGTGTGTCCATTTGTGTTTCGTCACTGGAAGATGTTTGAAATTTACGGTTTGATGTTTCGGGTTCTGTCACCCGAGACCTGGTTTCAAGTACACTTACCTTGTCTTTGCCTATGTATTCCCAGTTACCGGAATCGTCGTTCATCTTGTAGAGATTATAAGAAGTAGATTCATCATCCGAAGTGAGTTCCACCTGGATCGGTTTGGCCGGGTTGGTGAAAAGTTCCTCGCCGTTTTTATTAAAAGCACGGATCTCCATCATTCCGGCAGATTCCAGAAGGTGTTGTCCGACGGAATCATATTTCATGGAGATACCACTCAGGCAAATGGAGGGGGCATCCTGAAATTCACGGTAACGAACGTAAGCTTCATTACGGAATATTTCACCCTGATTGTCCAGGAAAGCATGGGGCGGTATGAGGATGCGGCTTCCTCCCGGGTGTTCGATAACCCTGCCCGAATCCGCATTCACCTGATAGGTGGTGAACGGGATGTCGAGCGTGGCAAACGGGGGTTGATAAGTCGCATGTTGTCCGGGGTCTGCTAACTTCTCGATGACCACATCCGGCTGAGATGCATCCGTGGATTGTTGAATGGTTGAGTCCGTATTGGAAAACAAAAGCCATCCTGTTACCACAAGGGCCAGTCCTCCGATCGTTTTTAGTCCTACAGAGAAAAATTTACTCCCTGAAGGAAGCTGTCCGGCTTCCATGCGACTCACCACCTTCTCAAAATCCATCCCTTTTCGGATGGCATCCGGATCCGGCATCGTTCGTGCTTTTCTTATCTCTTTGTTCATGATTTCATCGCTTTATCGGTTCCGATCCTCTTTCTGATCTTTTGGAGAATGCGTTGCATTTTCATTTTGGCACCTGCCTCCGAGGTGTTCATGATGGCTGCGATTTCCCTGAAAGGTCTTTCTTCAAAAAACCGGAGTTCCATGTATGAGGTCTCTTCTTCATCCAGGGTCAGAATGGCTGCCTCCACCATTTCCATCCGGTCGTCGGACCAACCTGCTTCTTCGCAATAAGCTTTCAGGTGATGGTCTTCCAGGGTGATGATCCTTTTGGTCTTATGTGCCCGGTGGTTGTTATGTATGATATTCAATGCGATGCGGTATAGCCACGCGGAAAACGGTACGCCGCGGTCCTCATAGGTATCCAGTTTCGAGAGGGCCCTGAAGAATACTTCTGAGGTCAGTTCGCGGGCCACCTCCATGCCTTCTGTTCTTCTGAAGATGAACAGAAATATGGCTTCATAGTATTTTGTATAAAGGGGCTCGAAATTCCGGACATTGGCTTTGGCGGCTTCAATCATCGCCTTCTCATTCCGCAGCTGATCTGCGTTCTGATGAAATCTTCCGGTATAGGTCAGCTGTGCTTCCAT
>JAGQZQ010000085.1:9059-14430 GCA_020435415.1 Flavobacteriales bacterium | reverse complement strand
CCTCCTCCACTCTTCCGCTCAGGTACATGTTCTCTTGTTTCTGGGAAGGACAGGAAGGTAGTTTTCTTTTATGGACACTATGGCATGTGATCATCGGGCTGTTGTTGATGCGGCGAAAGGATGAGTGGCGTGCACCCGTTCTCACCACTGTTTCCCTGGTTCAGGTGTTCCTGTCATCTATGTTGCTAGGTGTTTATGTATTCGGGTATAAGGTTGGCAGCAATCCGTTTCTTCTGTTGCGCCATCACCCTGACATGGCCGGCTTGCCTTTTCTCAGCAATCCCGACTACCTCCAACATCTGGACGGACGGGGACTGAACCCTCTTCTGCAAAATTACTGGATGACCATTCACCCGCCGACCCTTTTTCTTGGCTTTGCCCTTACCGTGGTCCCGTTTTCATTTGCCATTGCAGGTCTGTGGACCGGTCGTTATAAAGAATGGATCAAGCCGGCCCTTTCGTGGACCGTCCTCGGTGTTATGGTACTGGGTACAGGCATCCTGATGGGAGGCGCCTGGGCTTACGAAGCTCTGAGTTTCGGAGGTTTCTGGGCCTGGGACCCCGTGGAAAATGCATCCCTCGTACCATGGCTGACCCTGGTGGGCGCATTGCACCTCATGTTGATCTTTAACGCCAGAAAGCGATCACTCTTCACGACTTACCTGTTTACATTCATCACCTTTTTCCTGATCCTGTACTCCACCTTCCTCACACGTAGTGGCATCCTGGGAGATGCCTCGGTCCATGCATTTACCGACCTGGGGATGTCCGGACAACTACTGGTTTACCTGGGATTCTTTACCCTGCTTTCCATCATATTGCTTATTACACGTTATAAGCATATCAAGGATCCGGATAAAGAGGAAGATTCCCTTTGGTCCAGGGAATTCTGGATGTTTGTGGGGGCGCTGATCCTTCTGATCTCATGCTTTCAGATTTCCTTCACCACTTCCATCCCGGTGATTAACAAAGTTTTCGGACTGGACATGGCACCGCCGGGAAATCCGGTTGAGCATTACAATGCCTGGCAGGTATCTTTTGCTTCGCTCATAGCCGCACTCATGGGCATCAGCCAATTCCTCAAATACAAACACACAGAATTCAAGCAATGGGTAAAGAGGATTTTACCCGCCTTGCTCATTTCGCTCGTTGTCGGTATCGGATCTTCATGGGCACTCAACATGTTTCAGGGGCCTTACATCGCATTGATGTGCGCCTCGGTTTTTGCTGTGATCGCGAATCTGGATTATGGGTTTCTGGTTTTGAAAGGAGGGCTTGATCACAAGGCAGCATCCGTTGCACACCTGGGCTTCGGACTGATACTGGTGGGCGCACTTATCTCCAATGCCACCCAGCAGGTGATCTCACAAAACAGTTCCGCTTATGATCTGGAACAGATCGCCGAAGGACTTCCGAATAGAGAAAACATCATGATGGTTCAGGGGGATACCCTCCGGATGGGTGGTTATCATATTACCTATTCCGGCAAACACAAGGACGGGGTGAACATATATTATACCATCCGGTATCTCAATAAAGATCAAGACGGCAACTATAGCGAAGCCTTTCAACTTGAGCCGCTCATTCAGCTTAACAAGCAGATGGGCAATGTGGCGGAACCTGACACCAGGCATTTTCTGACGAGGGATATCTATACCCATATCCAGTATGCAGACCTAACGGAATTCACCAAACCCGAAGAAACCTTTGAGGAACCGCGCATGGATACCATGCAGTTCGGTGACACGTTGTTTGCACAACATGCCATCATTACCCTCGATACCGTAAGTCGTGATATCGATACCACCAGGTACAAAGGTAGCGCCAACGCCAAAGGGGCGATGCTGATGTTTACCGCCACAGACATCGACGGCCATCGACATCCCATACAACCCATGATCCTGCTTGACGACGGCAACATCCAGTTCGTTCCGGATGAGGTAGAGTCTCTGGGCATTGAACTCTTCGTACAAAGTATACTTCCGGACAGTGAACGATTTGTGGTCGTCATCAAAGAAAAGAAGAAGGCAGCAAGTGATTTTATTATTATGAAGGCCATCGTTTTTCCATTTATCAATATCCTGTGGCTTGGCGCCGTATTACTGGTGGCAGGCACGGCCATGGCGATCAGGAAGAGAATGCGTAAGGCATAATCTCCGTTATTATCCATTATCTGAAAATGAAAATATCCATCATAGGTGCAGGAAATGTAGCTTACCATCTGGGTAAAGCCTTGTTGAATGTTGGGCACACCATTCTTTCCGTAAACAGTCCTACCGAAGCGAACCGAAAAGAACTCGCCTCCGAGTTGCTGGCCGAACCGCTGGACATCAACCCGTTTCACATACCCGATGCAACAGAAGTAGTTCTGATAGCAGTTCGCGATGACGTATTGAAAGTTGTGGCGGATTCATTGGAAAAAAAGAACTATCTGGTCCTGCATACATCCGGTACACAACCCATGTCCATGCTGGATGCCTTCCCGAACCACGGCGTTCTGTACCCGTTGCAAACCTTGTCCAGGCAAAAGGCCATTGACTACAAGCAACTGCCACTGTGCATCGAAGCGAATGGCGAAGGTTCATGGAATATGTTGCACAAGTTGGCTTCCACCATCAACCGGTCCTTCCATGAAGTGAATTCGGACAAAAGAAAGGTATTGCACATTGCCGCGGTATTTTGCTGCAACTTCACGAATCACCTTTACAATATTGCAGGCAACATCGTTGCGGCGGAAGAGCTCGACTTCGATCTGCTGCGACCGTTGATTGCTGAGACCTCAGAGAAGGTCATGCATCACCTCCCTGAAGAAATGCAGACGGGACCGGCCGTTCGTTCTGATCAAGCCGTCATGAACCAACATTTGGATTACCTGAAAGATCATCCGGACTGGCGGGAGATTTACAAGTTGATGTCTGAGGATATTTTAAAAAGTCAGGACAATATTGTAAGGTTGCATCAGGAATGAAAACCGCCGCCTTTTGGAAAGAACGGACATGGCTTGCATTCGCATTGGCAGCCCTGGTGTTTCGAACCTGGTACGGTTGCACCCTTACTTTCCGTGGCGAAGATTACCTTCATACCTATTTAATCGGACTGAAATTTTTTACCACGGGAGTATGGCCCTGGTTCGGTCCGGATGTGGTGCATACCAACTCACAGATTCCCGGTGCCCTTGAAGGATTGCTTGTAGGCGGACCATTCTTTGTCTGGAGTAATCCGGTGAGTCCGCTGATATTTCTCAACCTTATTTCGTTTATCGCCCTGACTGTTTTCGGTGCCTACCTGATCAAACGTTTTCCTTCCATGCCCCGCTGGTTCGTCTGGGCCTGGTTGTGGTTCTCACCGTGGACACTAAACTTCAGCACCACACCCATCAACCCCTCTTATGTACTTTGGGCCGCCATTCCGTTTATCATTACCCTCATCGAGGGCTATGTAGGTTATACACAAAGACTGGTTGCAGCGAAGCCCGGTTTTTTCATCATCGGTTTGTGCATCGGATGGACCATGCAGTTGCATCTTTCGTGGGTCTTGATGCCTTGTCTGACATTCCCGCTCTTTATTCTGGAATGGAAGAAAAAAGGAACGGTTCATGCAATGGCACTCACCGGTCTTGCCATTCTGGGATTGGCCATTTCCCTCTCCACCCTCTATCCCACCTTGATACGGTATGGCTCCGTTATGAGCGGAGGCGTAGAATCCAATATCCAGTTCCATGCAGAAAACCTCAAGAACCTACCTGACCTGTTTTTCAGGGCCATGGGTTTTGCCTCTTTTGAGATCCTTCAGTTCTTACCCGGCGGTCAGAATGAATGGAAGTCATTCTTTACTGCCCACCCGGTGCTAAGCCCCATCACCATTGTACTCGTAGCAGCCGGACTCATACAAAGCATCTACCTGTTGATTGCTTTCTTCCTGAGAAATCAACGCCCGGAGTGGAAAAGTGTACGCTTGCTCACAGCAGCGGTTCTGGTATTCCTTTATATCAGTTATCTCTTCTCAATTCGCAGTCCCGGTTCCATGACATTTTATATGTTGCTGCCCCTGCTTGTCTGGTACGCTTTCTACCCATTGGAAAATCTAATGCAAAAGGTTTTGTGGAGAAGAATAGCCATGATCTTGCTTGCGGTCAACCTTACCTTTCATGTTGGTCTCGCATATGCCTATCTACCCGAACACTCCTTGCAATCCCATTATGCACTTGTTCAGGAAGCAATGGAAAAACAAGACAGCCGGTTACTGGACTTCCGAAGGGTGGCAACGTGGGAATGGAACCTCAGGGATGCAGCGTGGAAAGCAACATATCAGGCTTCCGACAATGGCGCCGTCCTGGTATTTACAAACAACTTTGAGTACGAGGATGAGTACATCAGACCGGAAACCCTTTACGATACGGTAAGTGCCAGTCCGCCATGGGCATGCCGCATTGATTCCACCTATTGGAGAAGCATCCGTTTTGTCAGATACTTCAGGGACATTCGCTATTGCAGTTACGTCAGGGTAGCCCTTAAAAGTTATTGCTTGAATGCACCCAGGGCCAGACTGGTACTGCGGATATACGAGGGAGACGAAGACCTGATGCATCATGAACACGAGGTTTGTTCGGGAGAATCGAATGATGGCAAGTGGATTGCTTTGCAGTTCGGCCATGAAGTCCAGAAGACCATTCCGTATGATGCCATTGTAGAAGCATATGTAGAAATCCCTCCTCCGGAGAAAGGAACACTTTACATCGACGACTTTGAGGTCTCCTTTGTTCCGTAGGACCTGGGTGAGGCAATCCCGAAACTTTATCTATTTTCGCTACCATGAAAGAGCAACCCAGTTACAAAGAGCTAATGGCCAGGGTCAAGGCCTTCACGTTTGACGTGGATGGTGTTTTCACGGACAACAGTGTGATACTTATGCCGGGGCAACAACCCATGAGACTCATGAATGTAAAGGATGGATACGCCGTTCAGCATACAGTGAAGGTAGGATACAAAATTGCCATCATTACAGGTGGCAAATCAGAAGCGGTCAGGGAACGTTTTGCCGGACTGGGCATTCAGGATATTTACCTGGGTGCAAGTCAAAAACTGGAGATCTTTGAAGAGTTCATGGAATTATATGACCTGAAACCGGAGGAGATCCTTCATATGGGCGATGACCTGCCGGACTATGAGATCATGTCCAGGGTATTGCTTCCGGTATGTCCTGCCGATGCAGCGGAAGAAATCAAGAACATTTCCCTATATGTTTCTCCATTCAAAGGTGGGCATGGCTGTGTGCGAGATGTGCTTGAGCAGGTATTGAAGGTTCAGGGCAAGTGGTACAACCCTGATGATCATCACCAAACCAAGGATGCCTTAAGCTGGTAAGGTCATGT
>JAGQZQ010000085.1:0-9045 GCA_020435415.1 Flavobacteriales bacterium | reverse complement strand
GGCGCACTCCTTAAACTGATCCGTTGGCCCAACCTTATGATCATTGCCGCTACCATGGCTTTGATCCGGTATATGCTGATCGCACCTATGCTCGCAGTCAATGAGATCGAACTGCAACAGGGCACGTTGAGTTTCTGGTTACTCGTTGCCTCTACCCTGTTCATTGCAGCGGCAGGCAATATGATCAACGACTACTTCGATCGTGATGCAGATGCGGTGAACAAACCGGAGAAGGTGGTTGTGGGTAAGCGCATCTCCGAAGGTGCGGTCATGAATATTTATCTCGCTTTCAATGTTGCAGGTTTACTTCTGGCGGTTTATCCGGCCCTGGAGCTGGATATGCTTAACCTGATCCTTGTGCAACTCGTGGTATGTGGTCTTCTTTGGTTTTACTCCAGCACTTTCAAGGGAACCGCGATCGTAGGCAACCTGATCGTGGCCACATTATCCGGACTCATACCCCTGCTCGCAGGGATGTACGAATGGATGTACGAGGCTAAGAAACTGGAATTGTACTGGTTCAATTTTGACTTTATCTGGGGCTATGCCCTCTTTGCTTTCCTTCTTACCTGGGTGCGTGAGATCGTCAAGGATATGGAAGACTATCAGGGTGATCTGAGCGCCGGGTTGAGCACCTTGCCGTTGATAGCAGGAAAAGGTGTTGCCCGTGGGATGGCACTCATCTTAACCATTGTCATTATCATATGCGCCGGGGTGGTTATGAAGGAACAATACAGGGCTGCAGATAACACCAGCTTTTATTATTTTCTTTTCCTGATTCAGTTACCGCTGACTGCTCTGTTCATCATGATAACCCGTGCAAAAGAACAACGGGAATATCACCGGGCAAGCTCATGGTCCAAGTGGATCATGGTGCTGGGTCTGCTCTATACAATTGTGATATGGTACAGTCTGCAATAATGCCTTCCATCCTGCCGGATTCCAAACACCTGATCCTGGCGTCCGCCTCACCAAGACGTTCCCAATTACTGAAAGAAATGGATGTACCCTTTTCTGTCTCGCCGGTAGATGTTGAGGAGGTGTGGCCCGATGATCTGGAAACAGACAAGATCGCTGTGTACCTCAGCCGTCTGAAAGCTTCTGCATTTCCTTCGGAGCTGTTAAAGAAAGATACCATTGTGATGGCTGCAGATACCATTGTTTTGCTGGATGGAAAGGTACTTGGCAAACCTATGGATCGGGATGATGCCATACGTATGCTTCAGGAACTTTCAGGAAGAATGCATGAGGTGATCACGGGTGTGACCCTGCGAGATACGGATCGCTACCATGATTTCTCGGACCTAACCAAAGTTTATTTCGGTGAGCTTTCACAAACTGAAATCGAGACGTATGTGGACACCTACAAACCATTTGATAAAGCCGGCTCCTATGGTGTCCAGGAATGGATAGGTCATGTCGTTATCGACCGTATCGAAGGCTCTTACACCAATGTCATGGGATTGCCTACGGCCAAAGTTTACAAAGCCTTAAGGGAATTAAGAATTAAGAATGAAGAATTAAGAATGAAGTGAGGCTGCCGTATCACCGGTGCATTTTCATTCTTAATTCTTCATTCTTAATTAATTAACCTTTTGCACTCCTGAAGTTTCAAATGAAAATTGATCCGCTTCACCGCGTTTGGCAACAACCATTGCTTCAACGGCCTGACCGATCATGCTTTCGGGCAAACTAAAATCCGTGGCTGTCATTGAAATCGTCGAGCCGTTCTCTCCTTCAAGAATGATATCGTTTCCCGCTTGTTTTACAACACCGGTTACACTTAACTCTTTCTGATCTTCCCCGCCAAGTTCCAGTAACTCCATAAACGTAGCAATCTCGATGCTGCTTCCACCTGTGAATGCAGTACCATAAACAGTCTCTTCTTCAGGAGCAACGGCTTCGACGCGATCTTCTTCAAGCACCCCATTGTCGCTATCGTTATCACCTGAACCACATGATGCACATAGACTTACCGCAAAGATCACGGTCAAATTCTTCAATCCATTGATTTTTTTCATATTTACTGGATATTTGATGGTTAACGGAGTGACAATATAAGAAGAAAAGTGGAGTGAGCTGCCAACGCAAAACATATGAGCCAGCGTAAATATTTTTTCGTTTTATTTTTCCTGGTTCAGATCCTGAACTTCATACCGGCTTATGCGGTTAGATTCAGCAGCGATCAATTTACCATCTCCATTCCCGACCTGATCCTTGCTGACGAACCGACGATCATTAAGGTCAGCACCAAGGACCTTTCCCATCCGGATCTGGTGAATAATAACAATACCGTATCCGCACTTATCGGAGAAGAAACGGTAGATATCACTTTCTCGGATGACGGAAATGCTACGATAGAACATACCTTTCATAGTGAGAACACCTACTGCCAGATCAGCATCGGAAACTTTCAATACAGTCAGGGCATCCATCCTATGCCCTTATGGTATTCCATCCTCCCCCCTCTGCTGGCCATCATCATTGCACTGCTTTTCAAGGAAGTGATCATCGCCCTTGTCAGCGGCTGTGTTCTCGGAGGCATGATCTTCGGATATTTCACCCAGGGAGCCCTCGGCATCCTTAAAGGTATCCTCAACTTCATAGACACCTATGTGATCAATGCGCTTGCGGATCCTTTCCACGCATCCATCATTGTATTCTCCCTAACGATCGGAGGCATGGTAGGCGTGATCTCCAGGAACGGCGGCATGCAGGGCATTGTGGACAGACTTTCGAAATATGCGTCGACACGAAAGTCGGGACAAATGGTCACCTGGATATTGGGGATTGCCGTATTCTTTGATGACTATGCCAATGCCCTCGTGGTAGGTAATACCATGCGTCCCATCACCGACAGGTTAAGAATATCCCGAGAAAAGCTCAGCTATATTGTGGACTCTACGGCAGCTCCGGTTTCTGCCGTTGCATTTATCACCACCTGGATCGGCGCTGAACTCAGCTATATCCAGGATGGGGTGGCATCCACCGGAATCACCGAAAGCAGCTATTCCATCTTCTTCTCTTCCCTATCCTATTCTTTCTATCCCATCTTTACCCTGTTCTTTATCTTTCTACTCATCATGAGCGGCAGGGATTTTGGAGCAATGTTCAAGGCAGAGCAGCGCGCCTCCAACCACGGTCAGGTCGAAAGCGAGAACAGCAAACGGCTTTCCTCGGATGAGATGAAACAATTCGAGGTGATCAAGGGAGCGATACCTGCCATGCATAATGCACTGCTCCCGCTACTTGTTCTGATCCTCGGCGCCATTGCAGGCCTGCTAAGTACGGGATTAGACGGTACGATCAGTGCACTTGCAGATCAAGGCATCGCACCCTTGTCAGATAGCATTGTCGACGTGCTGGCTGCCATGTCAGAAATGCAAGAACCACCGGAGAATTTCTTTGAGAAAATTGGCCTGTTGATCGGGAATGCAGATTCCTATAAAGCATTGATGTGGGCATCCCTTGGCGCGGTCATCACCGCAATAGTGTTAAGCATTTCGCAAAAGATCATGAACCTTGAAGAGTCAATTTCTGCGGCAACGAGTGGGATGAAAGCGATGTTCACTTCCATCATTATTCTAATTCTGGCCTGGGCACTCGCATCGGTAACCACGGATTTACATACCGCTGACTTTATCACCGGCAGCTTGCTATCAAGCGGTATAGATCCGGGATTTCTTCCGGCAATCACTTTTCTGATGGCAGCGGTCATCGCATTCTCCACCGGAAGTTCATGGGGAACCATGGCCATTCTTTACCCGCTTATCCTGGGCGCGACCTGGTCGGTGTGCCAGGATCAGGCCTATACATTGGAGGAAACCATGCCTATCTTCTACAATGTGGTATCATGTGTTTTGGCAGGTGCGGTGTTAGGGGATCACTGTTCACCCATCAGTGACACGACCATTCTTTCGTCACTGTCTACCAGTTGTAACCATATTGACCATGTGCGGACACAGCTGCCCTATGCAGCCACCGTTGGCGGTGTTGCTTTGCTTGCGGGTACGTTGCTGACAGGTCTCGGAATGTCACCCATCATCAGCTATGCATTCGGTGGATTGACCCTCGCGGGAATTATCTTCTTTGCGGGTAAAAAGGTTTAGTCTGCCAGAACTTCCTTTCCAAACGCATTCAGGTCTACCCCATCAAAGTTCCCTGATGTCATAAGCAACAGGTTTTTTCCTTTCCAGGAAATATTCCTTAATGTTTTCAGAAGATCACCGGACGACGTGTAGACCTCGAGGTCCGGCCTGCCGAATGCTTCCTTTACCTGATCCGGTGAGATCGTCTCCAGTTTCTTATGGGCGAGGGTTTCCGGATTGTAGTATACAAATGCCCGGTCGGCGGGATTCATAGTGCCTGTATATTGCTTCAGGAAATCTTTATTCAGACTGCTAAAGGTATGCAACTCCATAACAGCTACCAGTTCTCGGTCGGGGTATTGCTCGCCCACAGCAGATACGGCCGCTTTGAGTTTGGACGGGGCATGGGCAAAATCCTTGTACACCGTCGCATTATCTGATGAAGCTATCAGTTCCAGTCGTTTTGCCGCTCCCCGGAAAGTAGCAATGGCCTTGAAAAAGTCGGGATCCGATACCCCCAGTTCCGAGCACACGTGATAGGCACCATTGATATTATGAAGGTTATGACGTCCGAATACTTGTAATTCTACAGATCCATGCAACGTACGAAGGAATGTTTTGCCATCCCTGATATCATGATCCGGGCAACCGTAGGGTTCCAGCCTGATGTCATTTGTCATGCCATCAACAAGGGCTCTTAAATGTTCATCTTCATTATTGTAGATCAGCACGCCGTCTTTTTCAATCAACGCGATGAACTGCAGGAACTGATCAAGGTAGTTTTCAAAGGTGGGGAAGACATTGATATGATCCCAGGCAATGCCGCTTACCAGGGCGATATGTGGTTTGTACCAGTGAAACTTCGGCCTGCGGTCTATCGGGGACGACAGGTACTCATCTCCTTCAATCACAATTAACGGGGCGTCGCTTAGCTTCACCATACGGTCAAAGCCCTCCAGCTGTGCACCAACAAGGTAGTCGCAATCCATATTCACCGATTTCAGCACATGCAGGATCATACTCGTTATAGTCGTCTTGCCGTGGCTGCCGCCGATCACCACCCGCTTTTTATTTGCTGCCACATGGGCGATGTATTCCGGATATGAGTATATATTCATACCCATTTCCTGTGCCTTGAGTAGCTCCGGATTGTCTGGCCTTGCATGCATACCAAGGATCACTGCATCCACATCTTTATTAATACGGGTGGGATCCCATCCCATCTTCTCCGGGAGGAGTCCTGCAACTTCAAGGCGTGTTCTGGATGGCTCAAAGATCTGATCATCCGAACCTGTCACTTCATTTCCCATGCTATGGAGCGCCAATGCAAGATTATGCATGGCACTTCCTCCGATAGCTATAAAATGTACTTTCATTGTGGCATCATTTATCGGATTGAAGTTAGAAAAATTCAGCTTCGCAAGTAATTCTCCGAAATGTCAGCGTACTCAATTTCTCTTATTCTTTACCTTAGCAATTCAAAGTCTACATCATGCAACTATATTCCATACCCACAGGAAATTTCAAATTGGATGGCGGTGCCATGTTCGGTGTTGTGCCCAAGAGTATCTGGAACCGGAGCAACCCGGCTGATGACAACAACATGTGCTCATGGGCCATGCGTTGTATGCTGGTGGAAGAAGGCGATCGGTTGATGTTGATCGACAATGGTCTGGGAGACAAACAAAGCGAAAAGTTCTTCAGTTATTATTTCCTCCATGGCGATGACAGCCTCGAGAAATCGTTAAAAAAGCTCGGCTATCATCACACCGATATTACCGATGTTTTCCTGACACACCTTCACTTCGATCACTGTGGCGGAAGCATTAAACGCAAAGGAGAGAACGACTTCGAGCCTGCTTTTCCCAACGCAACCTATTGGTCTAACAAAGCGCACTGGGAATGGGCGGTACACCCCAATGCCCGGGAGAAAGCCTCATTTTTAAAAGAAAACATCCTACCAATCCAGGAAAGCGGGCAATTGAAATTTGTGGAAGAAGGTGATGTCATCTTTCCGGGCATGTCGGTATTGATGGTGGATGGACATACCGAGTCTATGATGATCCCGCATCTTGAATACAAAGACCGTACTGTGGTATTTATGGCCGACCTGCTCCCGTCCATCGGTCACATCCCCCTGCCGTATGTCATGAGCTATGACGTACGTCCCCTCATCACCCTTGAAGAAAAAGGCAAATTTTTAAATGAAGCGGTGGAGAAAGATTATGTATTGTTTTTCGAACATGATCCCCAGCATGAATGCTGCACCCTTGAAATGACGGACCGCGGACCGCGAATGAAGGACGTGTTTGACTTAAATAGTTTGTAGTTTCTGGTTTGTGGTTTGTGATTGATGAACGTCATGTCACCCCTTCGGGGTTGCGCAATAAACGTGGCATAACGATGTCATTCCTATAATAATGTCACCCCTTCGGGGTTTCGTAATGGACCTGCAGTCCACCTCAAAACGAAGGGCCATAACTACTAACCACAAACTACAAACTACAAACTACAAACTACAAACCAGAAACCAGAAGTCACCCGCCTTCGCTAAAGCTTCGGCGGGCAATGCAACCCAGAAGCTTTAGTAAGTCACCACTCCCAAACCGTCTTCTCCACGCCTACATAGACCCCGTCTTCCCGGATCTCAACGGGGAAAGTATCCAGGTGCATTCCGTGGCCCTTTCCGGTTTTCACATCAAATGCAAATCTGTGCAGGGGGCATACCAGCATGCCATCTTCACATTTGCCGCCGGCCAGTCTGAAACCCTGATGGGGACATTTGGGTCCGAGGGCAAAAATGCCGTCGGGTGTGCGGGTCATGCAAAATGAACGTGCGCCAATGCGAACCTCTTCCGAACCATTCAAGGGAATGCGTCTTTCCGCAGCCTCAAGAGCAAGGTAAACCTGCACCCATTCTATTTTATTTACAAACTTCATTCGTCTGACTTTTGGGGATGGCTACCCTCCTTCTGGCTTCCCGGAACAATGCGATAGGTCACGTGAAGCGGTGGTGCATGGAGGTGTGTCGTTGGTGGATGATGCATGGGATCACCCGGGGGATAAGGATGGTCATCATCGTCCTCTTCTTCCTCATGCATCCATTCGGGTTCAGGTGGAAGATCCACATTCCAATACAGAAAAGCACAGAGCGACCCGATCACCGAGCCAAACAAATGTGCCTCCCAGGATACGTGATTGGGTAAAGGGAAGATGCCCCACATCATACTGCCATAGAGAAATGTCACCAGCATGGCAACTGCAACCGAGGTCCGGTCTTTCCGAAGTATGCCTGCAAAGAAAAGAAAGCATGTTAACCCGTAAACCAGGCCACTGGCGCCGATGTGGATCAATGGTCGCCCCATCAACCATAGCAGGATACCGTGCAATGCATAAATGAGAAAGAATACCTTAAAGGCCACCCTTCGGTAGAAATAATAGGTACATCCACCCAAAACGAGCAAAGGAAATGAATTGGAGATCAGATGATCCAGGTCTGTCGGATCATGCATCAGCGGTGACGTTAAAATTCCGATCAGACCCGAAAGGGTACGTGGGCTCATTCCCAAAGGAGCCGGATCCATTTCCAGGGCGTCCATCACCAACCAAATACCCCACAACAATGCAACAAACAGCGTCGGAAATATAATGCTGTATTTGATCTTTATCTTCTCTATCCGATTCATTTGCTTAATTAATAATTAAGAATTAAAAATGAAGTGAGACTGCCGTTTCTCCGATGCATTTTCATACTTAATTCTTAATTCCTATTACCTGTCCACGGATGATTCTCATTATACTTCCTGAGGAACACAAAAAGCAGTTTGCGCCGTTTGGATTTCTTCAATGCCATGAACTCCTGGTAAAGGCCATCATCCCGTTTAAGAATATGTTCCATACTGGTCATATTAAAAAAGTAGATCTTCCCGTCTTCAACATCCAATATGTATTGCTCTACTGTGCTTGAATAATTGGATGGGTTGTTCCGTTGCATCGGGTCGTACGGGTCGCGGTAAACGGTATAGACGGCTGTAAAATGGGAAATACTTCCAGGAAGCGACACCCTGTTGAAAGCATCGTTATGCCGAAGGTATAATGTACCATTGGACACATAACAGAACAATGCAGAAGGTCGGATCTGCCTGACCGAATCCTGATCATCCCTGTACTGGATGTACTTACGTTCCACCTCCAGTTTCAGGAAATTCATATCTCCCTTGGGACTGGAGGATATGATCCGTTCTACAGGGATAGGCTTGCCTTCTTTGAATGACAGAAAGGTGGGATACAATCCATCCGCCAGGGAAACACCCATTACAGATGAACCGCCTGCCAGGAGAACAACAAGGAGTATGAACCAACGAAGCATATTCAAAGATAGCATGCCGGAGAGCCGAATGCCAGTTCATGTCTGTTTTTCTGCGAAATTCCTACTTTTGTTCCATGCATCTCGTATTATGATGGTGAAGCAATACCTGTCTCTTGTTAAGTTCAGTCATACGATCTTCGCATTGCCCTTTGCGATGATTGGCTATACCCTTGCGGTTTCCCATTCAGGCATCAGCGCAGATCTAGGTCTTTTAGTGAAAGTATTGCTATGCATGATCTTTGCCAGAAGTGCCGCCATGGCCTTCAACCGGTATGCCGACCGCCGGATCGACGAACAGAATCCCCGCACGGCGGTCAGGGAGATTCCATCAGGAGTTATCAAACCACAATCCGCCCTTTTATTTGTCATAGTTAACGGCCTGTTGTTCATTGCCACTACCTGGATGATCAATCCGTTATGCTTTGCCTTATCCCCGGTGGCGTTAATGGTTATCCTGGGTTACAGCCTCACCAAACGTTTCACTTCACTGTGCCACCTTATTCTGGGGCTCGGATTATCCCTTGCACCTATTGGCGCCTATCTGGCTGTGACCGGTGCATTCAATCTATTACCTATCCTATTTTCCTT
>JAGQZQ010000084.1 GCA_020435415.1 Flavobacteriales bacterium | reverse complement strand
CTGCAATACATCGCCATTCATGGGATGGCCCAGCAAAAATACCAGGGTTTGCTATGGGAGATCACGGGGAACAACCTTAAGTCTCCCTCCTATCTCTACGGGACCATGCATGTTAGTAATCGCGTGGCCTTTCATCTGAGCGATACGTTCTTCCTCGGGCTTCGCCAATGTGAGGTGGTTGCACTGGAGATGAACCCCGAGGGCTGGCTCGGAGATATGATGAATTCTCCGGAGAATCCGATGATCGCCAGTCCGGGCTTTTATTCCGGTCAAAACTATAAAGGGTTTTACAAACGGGCATTTAACGTGAATATTCCTGAGAATAAGGAGCTCGCACAACTGCTCTTCTTTGAAAATGCCATGACCAATGGCATGCTTTACCGAAGTTCAGAAGCTAGTGAAGATTATCAGGAGAACACCTATCTGGACCTGTTCATTTTTCAGGCAGGAAGGAAAATGGACAAGGAAATCGCGAGCCTGGAGGTATATGATGAAGTGATGCAGCTGGCAAAGAAGGCGCAAAACAGTAAAATGGAGGAAGACAAGGCCATGGCCAGAAGCCGGAAGTTATTGATGGACCTGGATCAGAACCCATATGAGTTGCTTGAAGAGGCCTATCGCAAAGGAGACCTCGATCGGATCGATTCACTTTCCAGAATATTAAATGGCTTTGGTGGATTTGGCAAGTTTATGTTGGATCAGCGGAATGTGAACATGGCGGCCAGAATGGATTCGATCATGCAAACCAAGTCGCTCTTTACCGGTATCGGAGCAGCCCACCTGCCCGGTGATCCAGGCGTTATCAATCTGCTCAGACAAATGGGTTATACGATCAGGCCCGTCGTTCCTCACTATTCAAAGGCCAGCGATAAACTCAAAGAAAAATTGGAGAAGACACACTTGGATCCGGTTTTTCATTCCTGGACCACCAATGATGGCATGGTTACCCTTCCCATACCAGATCCCGGGGAAATGTATGAAACACCATCGGGAGATGGTTTCCGGTCATTCCTCTATCCGGATATGGCCAATGGTGTCTCTTATTCTCTGGTCAGAAAAAGTCACTTCGGATCGATCACCGGCCAGTCCCAGGAGCAACTAATGTCCAGGATGGATAGCCTGATGTTTGAAAATATTGCCGGTAAGATATTGGTAAAAAAGAGGATCAATCTGAACGGTGTACCTGGTTATGACCTGACCCATCAGACACGGAGCGGTGATATTATTCGTCAGCGTATCCTCGTGACGCCTCTTGAAATAATGGTGTTCAAGCTCAGCGGCCGCGGGGATAATTTGCAGAAGGCCATTTACAACAAGTTCTTTGATGGCATTCAGTTGACCGGTTATGCCAATGATGCCAGGACCTTCGAACCCGCTTCCGGTGGTTTTTCAGTGACATTGCCGCCGCTCGTTATCTGCACCAATTACCCTACATCGGACCGTGGTATTACAGTTGAGCAGTTGGTACAGGCATATAACAGAAAGGATTCGTCTACATATCTGATTATGAAGAGTGCATTGCATGACTTTGAAGGCATTGAATCCGATACTTTTGAACTTGGCCGATTACTGAAGAGATTTGCTGAAAATGTCTCCTATGATATTACCGAACGGCAACAGAAAGAATGGTTTGGATATGGTGCGATGGATGCAACCCTTAAAAAAGACAACCGGACCATCAAGGTTCGTTTGATCCTTAACGGCCCCCATTATTATCTGTTGGCTGCCATCGGGAATAAAGTCACCTTCACCGACCCCATCTTTACCTCCTTTCAATGGAAGTCTCCACGTTATCGTGAATTCAAGCTCCGGGAAGATACCGCCTATGGTTTTACAGCGATGCTTCCGATAGCTCTGCCGGAACATGGTGGGGATTATTCGGACTGGCATTATAACTCATCGGGCGATGAGGATAAGGATCACCTGTCCAAAGACCGTGAGTTTGTGATCACAAATTATGCAACGTCAGAAAGTATTCAGGTGAAGTACCACCGCTTTCATAAATACTACAGCAAGAAGTCGTGGAAGGAATTCTGGGATCGCAGGATAGAGTTGCTGACAGAAGACAATGATCTGAAGGTGTCCGGAACAAAGGAGTCGGAACGGGATAGTCTGAAGATATTCGATCTGGTGATGTTTTCCGGCGAAAGCAGTAAGCATATCAAGTGCAGAATGATCCTGAAAGGAATGCACATGTTTACCCTTGCCGTTTGCACCGATAGCACGACCAGCATGACGGAATTTACCCGTCAGTTTTTCGAGACATTTACTCCGGCGGATACCCTGGGCGGCCCCTTGCCGGTAGGAGATATGACCGAAAACTTTTTTAAGGATCTTTCATCCGGAGAAGAAAAACTCATCAAACAAGCGCTGGAATCGGTGAATTATGTCCGGTTCGGAGAAAAAGATACCCGTGGCCTGATGAATATGATCGATACATTGGGGTATTTGAAGGATCATCCGTCAGGCAAAATATCACTTATCAATGCACTTGAGGACGGTCGTCCGTCGGAGGTGATCCCCTATCTTGAGAAGCTTTATAAAAAGGCAATGGATACGGCATCCATCCAGTTGGCCATCATTCAAACACTCGCAGGTATTCAGACTAAAAGTGCCAGTCAGGCGATCCTTGAACTGCTGAACTTCGAATCACCGCTGAGCTCCAGTATCTTTGACGTCGAACGGGCGTTCAGACCCCTTCAGGATTCGTTGATTCTTGCCCTGCCCCTCTACCCTGACTTCCTTGATTTTACCAGGTACCCCGAATATAAAGCCATTGCCTATCGCCTGCTTGCCCAAATGGTGGATAGCGGACTGGTAAAGGCGGATTTTTACAAAGACCAACTGATGTTTATTCAACGTGATGCCCGGGATGAACTGAAACGCTTGACGGTATCACCTACCCGGGAAAATGCGCGCTATTACCGGTCTTCATCCGAAGAACGCAGTCGTACAATGCTGGTGCATCTGACCAGGTTGCTTATTCCTTTCCAGGAAGATAGTCGGGTACAGGATTACTTTAACCGTATCTACCGCTCCACCGATCAGGAGTTAAGGGCAGGACTTTTGCCAACCCTACTTGAAAATAAGGTGGCTGTACCTGATACCGTATGGAATACGATTGCACAACGCGACGATTTACGTCTACCGATCTATACTGCACTTAAGGAACAGAATCGTTTGAACCTGCTTGATACCATGTGGACCTCACAGAAAAGTATGGCCAGGGCGATGATTTATAATTATGTTTTAAATAAAGAGGATAGTGTTCTTTTTGTAGAAAGCAAGACCATTCCCCACGGTGATATGGAAGGTACGGTATACATCTTCCAGAGTAAGAAGTCAGGTCAGAAGGATTGGAGGTTAGATGTGGCAGGTCCATTCCCGTTGGATAGCGCCGAAGTGTCGCTTGACGTACCCGTTGTGAATAGGGGTATGAAAACCATAGGTAAAGGAAATATCATTTCGGAAGAAGTCGAAAGCATCATGGAAGAGGTTGAGATATTCAATCGGAAAAGGGCCATAGCAGGAAAGGGAAATTCTGACTATTGGTGGTAGCCTGAAATTCCCCGGTTCTGATATGGTGTGGGCATAGGTGCAATGCCTTAGCCCATATTATGTATTAAAAAGTCTATTACGAACTCAAATCGCTGTGAAATCAGCCGCCTTGCTTCATTTCGTTCACGCACCATACCGGTGGGTATGCTTTCCTCACGAAATGTCTGATTTCTTGGCGTTTTGAGTTCTCATGACGAAGTTCTAATGCATAATTTGGGCTAATATTCACTACCTTTGCAGTCGCAAAAAACCATCTTCTATGATTCAGGTTGACAATGTTTCCCTTCAATACGGAAAAAGGGTACTGTTCGATGAGGTGAACATCAAGTTCACAACGGGTAACTGCTATGGCGTTATCGGAGCGAACGGTGCCGGTAAATCCACCTTTCTGAAAATTCTCTCAGGAGAGATCGAGCCAAATTCCGGTCACGTACACATCGAACCGGGCAAGAGAATGACGGTCCTGAAGCAGGATCATTATGCTTTTGACGAGAATACCGTCCTGGATACCGTGATGATGGGGCATACGGAGTTATGGAAGGTGAAGGAAGAGAAAGATGCCATCTATGCCAAGCCTGATTTCTCTGAAGAAGATGGTATGCGCAGCTCGGAACTGGAAGCTCAGTTTGCAGAAATGGGTGGATGGAATGCAGAATCAGACGCCGGGGAATTGCTCAGCGGCCTGGATATTCCTGAATCGGACCACCAAAAACTGATGCAGGACCTCACCGGTAGCCAGAAGGTTCGCGTGCTTCTTGCCCAGGCCCTTTTCGGTAACCCGGATATCCTGATCCTCGATGAGCCTACCAACCACCTGGATGTGCAAACCATCACATGGCTCGAGGATTTTCTTCTGAATTTTCAGAACATCGTGATCGTGGTATCGCACGACCGGCATTTTCTGGATACCGTCTGTACCCATGTGGCGGATATCGATTTCGGAAAGATCTCCATCTTTACCGGTAACTATACTTTCTGGTATGAGTCCAGTCAGTTGGCCTTGCGCCAAAGACAGTCGGCCAATAAAAAGGCCGAAGACCGCAAAAAGGAACTGGAGGAATTCGTATCCCGTTTCAGTGCCAACGCATCCAAGTCCCGTCAGGCCACCAGCCGTAAAAAACTGCTGGATAAGATCAATATCGAAGAGATCCAACCTTCCTCCAGGAAATATCCGGGCATTATCTTTAAGCAGGAACGCGAAGCCGGAAATGAAATCCTGGCCGTAGAAGGACTTAGCAAAAGTCTGGAAGGACAAAACCTGTTCTCGGACATTCACTTTGCGGTGAATAAGGGAGATAAAATTGCTGTTGTAAGCCGCAACGGTCTTGCGGTGACTACCTTTTTCCGGGTACTTGCAGGAGAAGTCAAACCCGATGCAGGTAGTTTCAAGTTCGGACAAACCATTACCACCGCATACCTTCCGACAGACAATGACGAGTATTTTGAGACAAAAGAGAATCTGGTAGACTGGCTGCGGCAGTTCGCGCCCGGTAAGGATGATATCTACCTGAGGGGCTTCCTTGGAAAGATGTTGTTCAGTGGCGAGGAAAGCCTCAAGAAAGCCAATGTACTTTCCGGTGGCGAAAAGGTACGCTGTATGATTTCACGCATGATGCTGGCTGAAGCTAATGTGCTGATGCTGGATGAGCCTACCAACCACCTTGACCTGGAAAGTATCACAGCTTTCAATAATGCCCTGATCAACTTCCCCGGTACCGTCCTCTTTACCTCTCATGACCATACCTTCACGCAAACCGTAGCCAATCGCATCATCGAGCTCACGCCCAACGGCTATATCGATAAGGTGATGAGCTATGATGAATACCTCGAAAATGAAAAGATCTCCGAACAACGGGAGAAGATGTTGATGGTATAGGGTTTAAAGTTTAAGGTTTAAGGGTTA
Source organism: Flavobacteriales bacterium (assembly GCA_020435415.1). Classification (NCBI taxonomy): domain Bacteria; kingdom Pseudomonadati; phylum Bacteroidota; class Flavobacteriia; order Flavobacteriales; species Flavobacteriales bacterium. The sequence goes on along the minus strand of JAGQZQ010000084.1, from coordinate 9,092 downwards.
AAGTTTAAGGTTTAAGGTTTAAGGGTTAAAGTTTAAGGTTTAAGGTTTAAGGTTGACGTACCGCCTGCATCTTGATGCATCCCGATGCTTGATGGGGCTGGTGAAGGTTCCCGGATTACTTCGTTCCCATGACTGAGTTCGGCGAAGGTTGCACCTTCGTCGGATTATCTTGTAGCTTGCAGTTATCTTTGGAAATTCATTAATTGATTCATGCGAAATCCTGAAGCTCAGATTGCAGTGTGTAACCAACAGATCACAATCTTTCCGGAAAGTTGATGTGGCAACAAGCAACTATCCTCCTTCGCTGAAGCTGCGGAGGGCAAGGCCAACTACAAACCACAAACTAAAAACCAGAAACTACAAACATCTTATCTAGATCTTTCTCATCCGCAAGCTCTGCGGCGTCACTTCCAGGTACTCATCGTCCTTGATGTGTTCCATGCACTCCTCCAAAGAAAAGCGTATGGGTGGGGCGATCTTGATGCCTTCATCGGATCCGGATGCACGCATGTTGGTGAGCTTTTTTCCTTTGATGACGTTCACTTCCATGTCGCTGTTGCGGGAATTCTCTCCGATCACCTGACCTTTATATACCTGGTCTCCCGGTTCGATGTAGAACCTGCCGCGGTCCTGGAGCCGGTCGATGGCATAGGCCAGGGCTTGTCCTGTTTCCATGCTCACAAGGGAACCTTTGGATTCTGTGCCGATGTCACCCTTGTAGGGTTCATAGGCTTTGAAGCGGTGGGTCATGACGGCTTCACCGGCGGTAGCGGTGAGCATGAGGTTTCTGAGACCGATCAATCCGCGTGATGGGATTTCAAATTCAAGGTGTTGCAGGGAACCCTTTGGCTCCATGATCTTCATGTCGCCCTTGCGTTGTGTGACCAGTTCGATGGCTTTTCCGGCCACGCCCTCGGGAAGATCGATCACCAGATGTTCCATGGGTTCGCAGCGTTTGCCGTCAATTTCTTTGTAGAGCACCTGGGGTCTTCCGACCTGTAGTTCATATCCTTCCCGGCGCATGGTCTCAATAAGAATAGAAAGGTGGAGAATGCCCCGTCCGTATACCACGAATTTATCTTCAGAAGTGGTCTCCTGAACTTTGAGCGCCAGGTTCTTTTCCGTTTCCTTCATGAGGCGATCACGCAGGTGGCGGGAGGTCACGAACTTACCTTCCTTTCCAAAAAATGGAGATGTGTTAATGGTGAACAGCATGCTCATGGTGGGCTCATCCACCGCAATGCGTGGCAGGGCCTCAGGAGCTTCCAGACTGGCAATCGTGTCTCCGATCTCAAAGTCTTCAATGCCTGAGATGGCACAGATATCGCCGCAGCGTGCTTCCTCTGTGGCTGCGCGCCCCAGTCCATCAAAAAGTTCCAGTTCCTTGATGCGGACTTTGGTCTTTACATCTCCTTTCTTGCAAATGATCACATCGGATTTGGCGGTGAGCTTGCCTCGGTAAACCCGACCGATGGCGATGCGGCCTTTGAATGAGGAGTAATCAAGCGAGGTGATCTGCATTTGTGCAGGACCTTCGTTGTAAGCCGGTTCGGGTATGGACTCCAGGATGGTATCCAGGAGCGGATAGATGTTTTCTGTTTTCTGCTTGTAGTCGGTGCTCATCCATCCGAACTTGGAAGAGCCGAAGATGGTTCTGAAGTCCAGCTGATCTTCCGTAGCTCCCAGTCCGAACATCAGATCGAATACCTTCTCCTGTGTTTCCTCAGGCGTACAATTCTCTTTATCTACCTTGTTTACCACAACGATGGGTTTCAGGTTCAGTTCGATGGCTTTGCTGAGTACAAAACGCGTCTGCGGCATGGGGCCTTCGAAGGCATCCACGAGCAGAAGTACACCATCAGCCATATTCAGTACCCGCTCCACTTCTCCACCGAAGTCGGCGTGACCGGGGGTGTCAATGAGATTGATCTTCACATCCTTGTATCTCACGGATACGTTCTTGGACAGGATGGTGATCCCGCGTTCCCGTTCAAGGTCGTTGTTATCCAGGATCAGTTCCCCGTCTCCCCTCTTCTTATCTACGAATGTCTGGCACGCCTCTATGATGCGGTCTACCAATGTGGTTTTGCCATGGTCGACGTGTGCGATGATGGCGATGTTCCTGATCGATGTCATGTTCATTTCTTAAATAGCGTGCAAAGGTACGGAAAGCAAACGCATGATTTGCGTATTGGTGGTGATAAATGTGTTATGAATACTGCAGGAGTTTAATACATTTGAGAAAAATCCAGACCATGAGCGAGACTTATCCCTTTGTAACGTATGAGCGGGACACCTACTCCGAAGCGGAAATGGTGGAGCGTAGCCGGTCTTTTTACGACTGGATGGATACCCGCAGAACTGTTCGTGATTTCTCAGATAAACCTGTTCCCCGGGAAGTCATGGAGAATCTGATCATGACAGCATCCACCGCCCCTTCCGGAGCACATAAGCAACCATGGACGTTCTGCCTGGTCGGTGACCCTGCCATTAAAAAGGCTATCCGTGAAGCCGCTGAGAAGGAAGAATATGAAAGCTATAATGGCCGCATGACGGATGAATGGCTGAAGGATCTGGCACCTCTGCAAACAGACTGGCACAAGGAATTCCTTGAAATAGCACCATGGCTCGTAGTGGTGTTCAAACGGGTGTATGAGTTTGTAGACGACAAGAAAAAGAACAACTATTATGTGAGTGAATCCGTTGGTCTTGCTTCCGGTTTCCTTCTAACCGCCATTCATCATGCCGGATTGGTGGCATTGACCCATACCCCCAGCCCCATGAATTTTCTTTCCAAGGTGCTGGACCGTCCGGACAACGAACGTCCTTTCCTCCTTCTCCCCGTCGGATATCCGGCGGAAGATGTGAAGGTGCCTGACCTGCTCAGGAAACCATTGGAAGATGTCATGGTGGTTTATTAGTAGTTAGTAGATAGTAGATAGTCGTTAGTAGGGCATTCGTAATCATGTTATGCAAGCGCGTTTACAGGGATTTTTTAAGACGTTCGGTCCGGGCCTGATCTTTGCCTCCACGGCGATCGGGGTGTCTCATTTGGTGCAATCTACCCGTGCTGGTGCCAATTACGGGATGGCGATGATCTATATCGTTACCCTCACCAATATTCTCAAATACCCGTTTTTCGAATACGGTTCCCGGTACGCCAATGCAACCGGCCGTAGCCTCATCGATGGTTACCGCCAGCTGGGCAAAGGCATGTTGTGGCTGTATTTCCTGATCACCATCGGTTCACTATTCTTTGTGTGTGGTGCTGTGGGTGCGGTAACGGCAGGTTTTATGGACAACCTGTTCGGTATCAGTGCCAGGGTCCCCAATGGAGGTGTGATTACCACCTTTGCTTTGTTTGCCATTTGTATTCTGATGTTGCTGATCGGAAAGTACAGGATATTGGACAGCATGATGAAGATCATCGGTGTGGTCATGGTCCTTTCAACGCTGGTGGCATACCTGCTTTCTCTGGCTAAGGGCCCGTCCCCTGTGGTCGAAGGGTTTGTGCCACCTGAACATTGGGAGGTCGGATTCATGATCGCCCTCATGGGGTGGATGCCAACGGCCGTGGATATGTCTACCTGGAACAGTTTGTGGACCATCGCCCGCATCGAACAAAGCGGTTATAAACCCACCCTGCGACAAACGTTGCTGGATTTTAATATCGGTTATATCGTTACATCGGTTCTGGCCATTTTCTTTGTGACACTCGGTGCTTATATGCTGTACGGGACAGGAAAGGTCATGCCAGAAGGCAGTGCGGGTTTCGCCCATGCCGTGGTGTCTTTGTACACGGAAACCATGGGGCACTGGACCTATATTATTATTGCAGCATCCGCTTTTTCCATCATGTTCGGGACATCGCTCGCTGTGTTCGACGGGTATGCGCGTTCCCTGGAACGAACCACCGAACTGTTATTCCTTTCCGAATCAAAAGCCGAGCAAGCATTAAAAAACCGTTCCTTTTATATAGGTTGTCTTTTGGTGATCGGCATCGGTTCATTTTTGGTGATCACATTCTTTGGAAGTTCCATGAAGAAATTGGTGGATTTTGCCACCACCATGTCCTTCCTTATTGCGCCGGTGATTGCCGTGGCCAATTATATTCTTGTAGCGAAACGGATACCCACGGAAGCCAGACCCAAAACCGCCATGCACGTACTCAGCTGGATGGGCATCCTGTCCCTCACCGCCTTCTCCATCTACTTTCTTATTTACGGTTAAAGTATACTGTTCTTTGGGATTGGCATTTTCGTTATCTTCAACCTTAAACAAGAAGCCAGGTGAACCTGACACAGATCCTGACCCGTTATTGGGGCTATGATAAATTCCGGCCGTTACAGGAAGAAGTGATTCAATCTGTAATGGCAGGCAAGGATACGTTTGCCCTTATGCCCACCGGTGGCGGCAAGTCGGTGTGTTACCAGGTACCTGCATTGGCCTCTGACGGGATTTGTATTGTGGTCTCACCGCTGATCGCCCTTATGAAAGATCAGGTGGAAGCACTGAAGAAAAAGGGTATCGAAGCCCGCGCTCTTTTTTCCGGCATGAGCTACCGCGAGATGGATATTACCCTGGACAATTGCGTGTATGGCAGGATCAAGCTTTTGTACTTGTCTCCCGAGCGACTGGCTTCTGATCTGGTGAAGGCGCGTGTTGCCAAAATGAAGGTGAATTTACTGGCTGTGGATGAGGCGCACTGTATTTCCCAATGGGGCTACGACTTCCGTCCTGCATACCGCAACATTGCGTCTTTAAGGGAATTGATTCCGAATACACCGGTTTTGGCTGTGACTGCGACGGCCACCCAACCTGTCATAGAAGATATACTGAAACAATTGCGATTCTCCGGAAGTCAGATCTTCAGAAAAAGTTTTCACCGCGAAAATCTGGCGTATGAAGTCCGGGAAGAAGAGGACAAGCAAGGACGTCTTTTAAAACTATGCCGTGAATGGAAAGGCAGTGGCATTGTATATGTCCGAACCCGACGGCGTACAAAAGAGATGGCCACATTGCTGTCGCGGTCGGGAATTGTTTCAGATCACTACCATGGTGGATTGACACAAGCAGAGCGCCGGCAAAAACAGGATGCATGGATGAAAGGTCAGGTGCGTGTAATTGTTTGCACCAATGCATTCGGGATGGGGATAGACAAATCGAATGTGCGCTTTGTGGTGCACATGGATATACCCGATAGCATGGAAGCCTATGTACAGGAAGCCGGACGTGCAGGGCGTGACGAGGAACCAGCAAGAGCAATCATCTTTCATAACGCTCATGACCGCCTAGAAATGCTGGAGCGGGTGAAGGCATCCTACCCTCCTTTCTCGGAGATAAAAGTGGTTTATCAAGCCCTTGGAAATTATTTCCAGTTGCCTGTCGGAAGCGGGCTGGAAACATCATTTGACTTCGACCTTGGGGATTTTTCACAACGGTTTTCCCTGAAGGTAGATTTGGTTTTTCATGCCATGCAGGTCCTGGAACGTGCCGGTTATATCACGATGGTCGAAAGTATTTATCTTCCGTCACGGATCTTATTTAAAGTAGATCAGAAAGGCCTGTATGCTTATCAGGTGGCCCATCAACAGATGGATGCATTCATTAAGTTGCTTCTCCGCTCCTACCCCGGATTATTTGATCAGCCTGTACCGGTAAGGGAAGAAGAGCTGGCCCGGCGGATGAATTCTTCCGTAGCCAATGTGGTGGCTTTATTGCAACGTTTGGTGAAGGAGGATGTGATCGAGTACTTCCCCCGAAAAGAATCCCCGCAGGTCTTTTATAACCTTGCAAGACTGGATGAGAAAAACCTGGTGATCGCACCGGAGTTTTTGAAGCAACGGCGGGATCAGGCCATGGAGCGCGCAGAATATATGGTGTTTTATCTGACATCCAAAACACGATGCAGGTCGCAAATGATCCTTGCGTATTTCGGGGAGAAGGAAACACAACGTTGCGGGGTATGTGATATCTGTCAGGATAGAAATGACCTCGGGTTGAACGAACTTGAATTCGAGCGGGTATCGGAAATGGTAAAAGAGATCCTGACCGGAGAGAACATGGCGTTGAACGAGCTTGTTGAGAAAGTTGAAGGTCCCGGAGATGATCATGTGATCAAGGTGCTCCAATGGTTAATGGACCATGGTAAGATCAGGTTGAATCAAGAGAACAAGCTACAATGGGTATCGTAAAACTCCCCCGTGATTTTTACCTTCAGGAGGATGTGGTTCATGTTGCACGATCCCTGATCGGAAAATTTCTGGTGACCTGTTTCGGAAATGTGCAGACTTCAGGAATGATCATTGAAACCGAGGCCTATGCCGGCGAGATTGACAAGGCCAGTCACGCTTTTGGAAACCGCCGGACAAAAAGGACGGAAACCATGTTTGGTGAAGGTGGTACGGCTTATGTGTACCTCTGTTATGGAATACATCATTTATTCAATGTGGTGACAAACCAAAAGGATATCCCCCATGCTGTTCTGATAAGGGCGTTGAGACCGGTGGATGGAAAGGAGGTGATCCGTGAGCGAAGGAATGGAATGAAAGATGAAAAGAAATGGTGTGCAGGTCCTGGAACACTATCTCAGTCCCTCGGTATTCGCACCGAACATGATGGTATGAATTTGTCGGGTACTTCCATTTGGCTTGAAGACCGGGGTGTGCAGGTATCTTCAGGAGATATCCTGAGTGGTCCACGTGTTGGTGTCGATTATGCAGGGGATCATGCCTTATGGCCATACCGTTTTTTGTATCAACCTCAAGACAAATAATCCTGTACTTTTATCATCATGAAATCAAAAATCACGAGAAGCAGTTTATATATGATGTTGGGTTTGATCTGTGTTTTGCTGATAACGGCATGCCATCGAAAGTCTCATGTGGAGGCCGTGGATGCAGGACAACGGACAACGATGTCGAAGGATACTGCGGATTATCGTTCCCAGGGTTATGTGATCGCTACCATACGTAACCAGTCGGGAAAGCTTGATGGTTGCGGATGGGTAATCGAACTGGAAGGAGATAAATGGCTTGAGCCCATCAATCTGGACGAAGTATACCGGGTAGATGCAAAGAATATTTGGTTGAAGTATACCCCGGTTCGTGACGGCCAGATGGCGAGCATCTGCATGATCGGTGAAATGGTTACGGTTGATGATATCAAAGAAAGGTAAGGCATTGAAGATTGTGTTTATGGGTACACCGGAATTCGCGGTGGCCTCTCTGAAAGCATTGCATGAAAGTTCGCATGAGGTGGTGGCGGTTGTCACCGCCCCTGACCGCCCGGCCGGACGGGGAAGGTCAATGATGACGTCCGCGGTTAAAAATTATGCGGTGGAGCATCACCTGCGGCTGTTACAACCGGAAAAGTTAAAGGATGAATCATTTATCAATGCATTGCAGCGACTGGGTGCGGATCTGTTTGTAGTGGTTGCATTCCGGATGTTGCCCAAAGTAGTATGGTCCATTCCGCCATTGGGAACGGTGAATGTTCATGCTTCCCTCCTGCCCCGTTACCGTGGTGCCGCACCGATCAACCATGCCATCAGGAACGGGGAAACGGAGACGGGTGTAACGACTTTCATGATCAATGAGGAGATTGATACAGGGGATATTCTCTTCCAGGAAAAAGTGATGATCAGTTCGGATGAAACGGCCGGTGAACTGCATGACAGATTGATGACTTCCGGAGCGGAACTGATCGTGGCGACTGCAGACAGACTTGCTGCCGGAAGCTGGGAGAAAATCCCTCAATCAGCCATGGATGTTAGTGGTGATGTTCCTGAGGCACCCAAAATATTCACAGAGGATTGCTTTATCCCCTGGTCTGAATCCGGTAAGACGATTCATGATTTTATACGATCATTAAGTCCGTATCCCGGCGCCCGAACCAGAATACTGGTAGACGATAAAGAATATGTTCTGAAGGTTTATGAGTCATTCTTTCAGTCCGCAACTCATCATGAGGCCGTCATGTCATTGCATCCGGACAAAGGGTTGTCGGTGGCGGTCAGGGATGGCTGGGTGCAACTGAAGGAAGTTCAGATGGAAGGCAAAAAGAGAATGAGTGCAGAACAGTTTATGAACGGGTTGAGACAACCCTTAAAGATCATTGCATGAAGAAGATGTTGATGTTTTGGTTGTGTGGAATTTCGTTGGTCATATCACAACGGACAAGTGCACAGGTGTGGCTTGATACCATTCAGCCACCGGCGGAATTTGAGAATGTAGCGCGTGTACCGTTATACAGTGATTCAACGGTAACGGTGGTGGTGGCATGGGTGAAAAAAGGTATAGATGTGCATAGCCATGTAAGTCATACCGAAACCGTATATATTCTCGAGGGAAACGGGGTAATGGAGTTGAACGGGGAACACTTTCCAGTGCACCCTGGAATGACCGTTTCCGTCCCGCCCGGACAAGAGCATGGGGTTGTTGCCGATGACCCTGAACACCCCTTGAAAGCCCTTTCTGTTTTCACGCCACGCTATGTCGGGAAGGATAGTGTTAATAAGGTTTCCAGGCCGTGATGCCCTTAAAAACCCTTTGCTGTTAGGGGTTTTAGGGGTGGTTATTAACAAAAAACCCTTATTTGTTAACAATTTCAGCGTTTTTTTTGGGAAAAATGTTGCACGGTAAGCCGTGATACATATATTTGTGACTGTCTGTAGCCCGAATCCCTTGTTGGGAGTGAATTTCAGGCTAAATAAATTTTGTTTAACCCAAATCCCAATTAAACATGAACAAAGCAGAACTCGTTGAGGCGATCGCTAAAGATGCGAAGATCTCTAAGGCTGATGCCAAAAGAGCACTGGAAGCTTTCATCTCAAACACTGGTAAAGTGTTGAAGAAAGGTGACCGTGTATCTCTCGTAGGTTTCGGTTCTTTTTCAGTTTCCAAGAGAGCAGCCCGCAAAGGCCGCAATCCTCAAACCGGTAAAGAAATCAAGATTGCCGCTAAAAAGGTGGTACGTTTCAAAGCTGGTGCCGACCTTTCTTCCAAAGTGAAGTAAGTGATACCGATTTAAAGAAAACCCCGCATGAATGCGGGGTTTTTTTTTACCCTTTTTTTCCTTTATTAACACAGAGC
>JAGQZQ010000083.1 GCA_020435415.1 Flavobacteriales bacterium | reverse complement strand
CATTACACTGATTCCGGAAAGGTAAGGCCACAAAGCCTTTTCAGCAAATCAGGCTGATCTATTGCATAATTTGGGTTAATTCGATATGATAAAGTTTATTGCAGTTTTAGTTTTGATTGAGCTAGTGGGTTGTGGGCTTAAAGCCAAGTTTACTGAAGCAGAGAGGGCGTGCCTGCCAAATTTCAAAGAAGGTCAAGTGCTTGTGTTTAAGAATACTCTGGGAGATACCATAATATATCAAATTACATCAGTGCACAATTATTTCCCAAAATACAATCCAATCGAATTACATGGCATGTATAGACCTGAAGTCTATCATGCTAGTATAAAGTTGTTATCTCCCATAGAGTCGGATTTTTTCGAAAAGGATATGACGCTTTTTCATGCTGTGAAAAATAACCGTGATGAGCCAGCTCAAATGACGGTTCATTTAAATTTTGGTGCTTATGAACTTCCTCAAGTTTGTAATACCCAACATGAACTTCCCCTTCAACCAGATTCTTCTCATAAGAAAAATGAAAATTTAATTCTGAAAAACATATATGATTGGGATTTAAATAGACGTCAGGATGAAGCAAAAATGATTTACTGGGATCAAGTTCATGGTATTGTAAAATACGAATGTTTTAATGGAAGTGTGTGGGAGCGCGTATGGCAGGATTAAAAGAGAAGAGTTTATAATCTACGTTGATGGAAACCATTTATTAATAGGTTGTGTATTTTTCAAAATGGTATTGATATATGAAAATGGAATTAATGATAACTGGTTTTGTTGGAGCTTTTGTCCTATCAACGTTGTTTGCTAATGCTCAGAATGGAACCATCAACACTATGTCTTTGATACATTAAAGATATAGTACAATCTACCGGTCAGGATTCAACCAAAAACGTCCTGCTATCTCGGATTTATAATCTGTATCTCATACAATAGCGTTTTGATATTTTAGTTGAGCAATAAAAAATGGAAAAGAAAGATAAACTACGAATTTTGGTTCCCGTCTTCATGCTGGCAGCATCATTCGTGTATGGCCAGAATGATACGATAGAAGCGCCTCCTTCCGATACTCCGGAACATACCAGGCAATCTGCTATTCAGGACTCAACCAAAAGTGTCACAGAACAAATTGCCATGTACCGCCAAAAGGCAAAAAAACAGAAAACCACCGGAACTGTTTTTCTGGTGCTTGCCGGAGTTTTCACTGGTATATCTGCGGGTATACCCGGTGATTTACCGATGAGACAGGCGAGCCCGGATCAGAAAGCCGCGAAAGTCGCTTTTGGCCTGAGTGCAGCAGTATCTACCCTGATCTCATTGATGTTTTATGATACCGCCCGGGAGACCCGGAAGAAAGCAGATGCATTACTATCACCCAATCCCCAAGAGGAATGAATAATGTTTCCCCATACTCACCCATAATATGCATCACTTCCATCTTACACCAAAAGAAGACCCGAACAAAATTTAACGACTATCGGAATACCTGTCACAACGCCTGTCCATTTTTTCACTACCCTGAAATCCAACTTTTCGACTTCATTTTTTTGAAAGGCATTCTCAAAATTTTAACAAAGAAATAGCAACGGCTTGTTGACACCTTCACGGACATCAAGTAAATTCGGCCATCTCCGAAATAATGACGGATCAACCCAATCACTGATCGGTGATCCGCAACCCAAAAATGATCATCGTAAAAACCATTACGTTATGAGAACTTTTCCTAATCTGAATAAAGCCCTTGCCGGGATATTCACAACCCTTATGTTGTGTATGGGCTTTTCGTCGTTCGCACAAAATCCCAATAAAGATTGCAAGATCAAACCAAAATTTGACTTCAGCATTGACAGCTGCAAGGTCAACTTTCATGACCAGAGCATGGCCCTTGCCGGAAGCACCATTATTAGTTGGTACTGGAACTTCGGAGATGGTACAAACTCTAATGTTCAACACCCGACCCATGCGTATGCTGCTCCGGGTGTCTATACAGTCTGCTTAACCATCGTAGGTCAAAATAAAAATGGAAACCTCTGCAAAGAGCAGGTGTGCAGGGATATCAAAATACGCGACTGCGGGCCCGCTCCACCGTGCAAGCTTAAAGTCAAGTACAAATCAAAGGTCAATTGTCTGACTGCATCATTTGCAGACTTCAGTTTGTCCGGCGCAGGAACTACCATCACTAACTGGTACTGGGATTTCGGCGATGGAAACACCTCTACTCTCCAAAACCCCACACACACCTACGCAAGCGGTGGCACCTATAATGTGTGCCTGACCATAGTTGGTGTCAACGCGAATGGCGTTCGCTGCAAAGATCAATTGTGCTTACCGGTCACCGTTCGGGATTGCGGCAACAATAAACCATGTAAAATAAAACCACTGTTTATCTATCGTGACAGTTGCCTGTTCGTGCAATTCCAGGATCTTAGCCTGAGTGGCGCAGGTACCACCATCACCAATTGGTACTGGGATTTCGGCGACGGGAATACTTCCACCATGCAAAGCCCGGCGCACACTTATACCGGTGCAGGCACATATACCGTTTGCTTGACCATTGTGGGAACCCGCCCGAACGGAACACAATGCAAGGATCAAATATGTCGTAAAGTAACCGTAAAGGATTGCGGAAACGACCCATGCACAGTGCAATCGAGATTCATATTCAAGGACAGTTGCCTCTTCGTTCAATTCTCAGATGTGAGCGTCGGAGGACCCGGCACCACCATCACCAACTGGTACTGGGACTTTGGCGATGGAAGCACATCTGTTCTTCAAAATCCATCTCACACCTTCGCAGCACCCGGCACCTACAATGTATGCCTTGTGGTTGTTGGCGTGAATGCACAAGGATTCCCATGCAAAGATCAGATATGCTTACCTGTCACGGTGAAAGACTGTGGCGGTGAGCCATGCGCCGTTTATCCAAGATTCCAGTTCAGCGACAGTTGTCTGACCGTAAACTTTATCGACTTCAGTGCGGCTGGTGCAGGAACAAACATCACAACCTGGTTCTGGGACTTCGGGGATGGAAACACTTCCAACCTACAAAACCCAACACACACCTACGCAGCGTCAGGCACTTACACCGTTTGCCTCACCATCGTTGGTGTGGCAGCGGATGGAACAGAATGCAGAGATCAGATCTGTATTGATGTGACCGTAAAGGATTGCGGTGGTGAACCTTGTGCCGTATTCCCACGATTCCAGTTCAGTGATAGTTATCTGACCGCACAGTTCCTTGACTTCAGTGCGGCAGGTCCGGGTACGAACATCACCACTTGGTTCTGGAACTTCGGTGATGGAAACACCTCCAATCTGCAAAGCCCATCACATACGTATGCAGCATCCGGCACATATACCGTTTGTCTCACCATCGTTGGTGTAGCTGCCGATGGAACAGAATGTAAAGACCTGCTTTGCATTGATGTGACGGTGAAAGACTGCGGTGGCGAGCCTTGTGCCGTGTTCCCGCGATTCCAGTTCGGTGACAGCTGCCTGACCGTGCAGTTCCTTGACTTCAGTACGGCAGATCCGGGTACCACCATCACCAGCTGGCTGTGGAACTTCGGTGATGGAAGTACATCCAACCTGCAAAACCCGAATCACACTTATCCGGCATCAGGAATGTATACTGCATGCCTGACCGTGGTGGGGGTCAATGCAGATGGAACCACTTGCAGAGACAGTTTATGCCTGAGGGTGGATGTGGAAGATTGCGGTGGCGAACCCTGCGCCGTATTCCCACGATTCCAGTTCAGCGATAGTTGTCTGACCGTAAACTTTATCGACTTCAGCGCGGCAGGTCCGGGTACCACCATTACCAGCTGGGATTGGAGCTTCGGCGATGGAAGTACTTCCAACCTGCAGAACCCGGCACACACTTATCCGGCTTCCGGAACTTATACAGTGTGCCTCATGGCAACAGGTGTGACCGCAGATGGCACACAATGCAGGGATAGCATATGTATGCAGGTCATCGTGAAGGATTGTGGTGAGCCCTGCCTCGTCTTCTCAAGATTCCAGTACACTGATTCATGCCTGGCCGTTGTATTCTTTGACCTGAGCAGTGCAGGTCCGGGCACCAGCATTACCAACTGGAACTGGAGCTTTGGAGATGGGAACTCTTCCAACACCCAGAACCCTGTGCATGTTTACGGAGCACCTGGCACATATACTGCATGTCTTGTTGTGACGGGTGTAACAGCAGATGGTAATGCGTGTCGCGATACAACATGCCTCAGTGTGACTGTCAAGGATTGCGGCGGTGAACCCTGTTCGGTGGTACCGCGTTTCCAGGTCACCGACAGCTGTCTGACTGTAAACTTCCACGACCTGAGTACGGCAGGACCCGGTACCGCCATCACCGGTTGGCTGTGGAATTTTGGAGATGGAAATACATCCAACCTTCAGAATGTAAGTCATACTTATCCGGGGCCCGGCGCTTATCAGGCATGTTTAACGGTCGTTGGTGTAAACGTGGACGGAACCACATGCCGGGACAGCCTGTGCGTCGTGATCCAGGTACAGGATTGCAACAATAATCCTTGCGGACTACAGCCGGCCTTCCTGCACAAGGATACCTGTCTGACAGTTCAATTTCAGGACATCACAACCGTATCTCCCGGCTCCAACATTACCAGCTGGTATTGGGACTTCGGGGATGGGAACAATTCAACAACCCAGCATCCTTTACATACCTACGATTCCGCAGGAACCTATACGGTATGCCTGTACATTCGCGCGGTCAATGCAAACAACCTGGGTTGTGAAGAGGTGGTGTGCTTCGATATCACGGTGATCGATTGCGGACTGGAACCCTGCACCATCAACTCAGACTTCCAGTACCGGGATTCATGCCTGGTGTACCTGTTCACCGACTTCAGTACAGCAGGTCCTGGCACGACCATCACCAGCTGGAACTGGAACTTCGGAGATGGCACCACCTCAAATCTTCAAAACCCGGTGCATTTGTACACCACCCCGGGCGCCTATACCGTTTGCCTGCAGACAAATGGTGTGAATGTAGATGGATCGCAATGCTCCAGCGGAAGATGTCAGGATATCATCGTGAAGGATTGTGGCGGAGATTCTTGTGCGATATTCCCGCAGTTTACCCATAATGATACCTGCCTTGTTGTTCACTTTATTGATCAGAGTGCAGCAGGCGCCGGTACGACCATCGTAGGCTGGTCATGGGATTTCGGTGACGGAACTACGTCTAACTTGCAAAACCCGGTGCATACCTATACAAGTTCGGGCATGCATACCATTTGCCTGGAAGTAGCGGGAATCAATGCCAATGGAACACCTTGCAGAGATGTGGTATGTAGTAATTCCCTGGTGGTATCCTGCAGACAAAAGACGGATGGAAAATCCAATGCTACCGGCCATTTATCCGGACTGAAAGTGATGCCGAATCCGGCAAGTCATACCGCCCGTATCGGCTTCGAGATGTCGGAGGGAGGACAAGCCAATGTCACAGTGTATGACATGCAAGGAAAGGTATTGACCGTCATCCGGGATGGTTACCTCAATGCCGGTGTTCATCAACTTGAATGGAATGTTGATGTTCCACCGGGCGTCTACCTGGTTGTTGTTAAGACAGATTCATCGGTTGACCACGAACAGGTGATCATCAGATGATCTGAATAAATATCAACCCCCATGCAAAAAGGCTGTCTCGATGATGAGGCAGCCTTTTTGTTTTTAATCAATGGCAGATTTTAGTCATCAGATAAACTTTCTGCTTCCTAATCTGACCACCATCATAATTTGAACAGAATGAAAATTACATTCATTTACAACTCACTAACAAATATTCTATTATAAAAAATCAGCAACCCAAAATCAGGTGTTTAACTCCAATATAATGCATCAATCAGATGCATATTTCCCATGATCTATTCATTGTTTTGATTGACACGTATGCGGTGATTTACTAAGTTGTGATCTGATTACCCTTTCACCTGCAATTATCCCGCAGGCACTTACCCGATTCAAACCCATATTATACTCCCCGGCAGGGTTTGGTATTGGAGCATTTGTAAACATTGTTTAACCATTCTAAATCCTCTTCACGATGAAAAACAATTTCACGCGCTCAAAGCTATATGCTGGTGTGTGTGCCGTTTTGGTACTGTGTATGTCATATACAGTCAATGCGCAAAGCAAGCACAAGCGATGTCGACTCTATCCAAGAATAGAGGTAACCGTCGACAGCTGTTCAGTAGACTTTAAGGATGCCAGCACCGCCGGAACCGGCACAACCATCACCGGATGGCTGTGGGACTTCGGAGATGGCAATACGTCCACCGCCCAGAATCCATCCTATACTTATCCAATGGGTGGTTCGTACAAGGTACTTCTGACCATCACCGGATTAGGGCCGGACAGTACGGTATGTGAAAGAACGGTGTGCAAGCGCATCAAGCTCAAAGGTTGTGGAAACGACTGCTATGCACGCCCATACTTCTCCTACCGCGACAGCTGTCTGACAGCCAGTTTCCGTGACCTGAGTTATGACGGACACGGAACGGAGATCACCGACTGGTCCTGGGACTTCGGTGATGGCGGCACCTCCAACCTTGAGGACCCGCAACACGTGTATGGCGCCGAAGGCACCTATACCGTATGTCTAACGGTTACTGCCATGAATACGGACAGCAGCACATGCACAAGGATTTATTGTAAGGATGTTCGTGTCAAGGATTGCAGCAATGCACCCTGTCGCGTTAAACCTTATTTCAAGTATCACCGGGATACCTGCATGACCTACAGTTTTGCCGGACATGTTGAATCCATCCCCGGAACCACCATCACCGGCTGGTCATGGAGCTTCGGAGACGGCGGCACTTCTAACCTGCAAAACCCAACCCATACCTATACCACACCAGGCGTCTATAATAATGTATGCCTCACGGTGACCGCAGTTGGTGGTGATGGTTCTCAATGTGAAAGAACCTACTGCAGAAGAATTGAGGTCAGGGATTGCGGAAACGATGCATGTAAGGTACGTCCGGCCTTTTATTATCGTGACAGCTGCCTGACTGCACAGTTTAACGATCACAGCTATGCAAGCTCCGGAACAACCATCACAGGATGGGACTGGGATTTCGGTGATGGCACTACATCCAACCTTGAGGACCCACAACATGTGTACGGTGCTGAAGGCATTTACGATGTATGCCTGACCGTTACTGCCATGAACCCGGACAGCACTACTTGCTCACGGATTTACTGCAAACGTGTGGAAGTCAAAGATTGCAGCAATGCGCCATGTCGTACCAAACCTTATTTCAAGTACAATAAGGACACATGTCTTACCTTCAGCTTTAACGGTTATGCTGAAACTGCCGACGGCACAACCATCACCGGTTGGCTGTGGAACTTCGGTGACGGCACTTCTTCAACATTGCAAAACCCAACCCATACCTATACCACACCAGGTGTTTATAATAATGTATGCCTGACGGTAACTGCGGTAGGTGGTGATGGCTCGCAATGTGAGAAGACCTATTGCAGAACCGTTGAAGTCAGAGACTGTGGAAACGATCATTGCAATGTACGTCCCGCATTTACCCACAGGGATAGCTGCCTTGCAGTTAGCTTCTACGATTACAGCGATGCCTACTACGGCTCAAACGTGATCGGTTGGGATTGGAGCTTCGGAGATGGAAGCAACTCTAACCTCGAAGATCCGCAACACACATACGCTGCCGAAGGTGCATATGATGTATGTCTTACCGTTACGGTCATGAACAAGGACAGTTCAACTTGCACAAGAATCTACTGCAAGCGGGTAGAAGTTGATGATTGCAGTGATGCACCCTGCCACGTACGATCCTATTTCAAATACGATCGTGATACATGTCAGGTGATGAACTTCTATGATGAGAGCTATGCATGGCCGGGTACCACAATCACAGGCTGGTCTTGGGATTTTGGTGATGGTGACTCTTCAGGCACCCAGAACCCGACCCATACTTACCAGGATGGTGGCAAGTATACCGTCTGCCTAACTGTGAGCGGAGTAGCACCGGATGGAACGGTGTGCAGCAAACGGGAATGCAGAAGGGTTTACGTTCCCGACTGTGCACCAAAACAGCTCGAATCTATGGCTGCACCTGAACAGGTGTCCGGAATCACCATCGTACCAAACCCTGCCATACATAATGCCCGCATCGGTTTTGTGATGGAGGAAGAAGGACAAGCCAATGTCACCGTGTACGACTTGCAGGGTAAATCAGTCGCCGTTATTCACGACGGTTACATGGATGCAGGTTCGCATCAGGTGGAATGGTCCATTGGTGTGCCACCGGGCGTTTACATGGTAATCGTTCGCACCGGGTCTTCGGTAAGCCACCAGCGGGTGGTGGTTCGATAGTACCGATCCGTATATAACCCCCATTGCAGAAAGGCTGTCTCATCTGAGGCAGCCTTTTTGTTTTGATCGATATAGGTTTGTGCCACGCCCGGAATACATCAACGACCTGCCAACCGGTACTTTGCAACATCACATCCACCCAGTTTGAAAGCTTTACCTTCCTTTACCAGGGTGCGTGAGAACTGTATTAAAGTATCAGGGAGCGACTCCATCCACATATCCCTGACCACATAAATATTTTCACGCTTGAAAACTTCATCCACCAGATCTGCATTTCGAACGATGGCCTGATCATGCGGCGTTGCCACCATCTTGTCAGGATTGACACAGGAAATGATATAGGAATTCCAGTAATCCGCTATGATACCGGATTCATCCAATGTTTCGAACTCACGGGAATACGCGACCCTCGGCTTAAGGGTGCCGGGCCAGATCTGTCCGATGTTATATGGTGCACTTACTCCACCTATCAATGCTACCAAAAGAACAGCTCCGTTCATCCATGCATTCATTGCCTTTCCTGAAGTGCTTGTTTGATCCAGCAATATCAACACAGCCATTGACAACGAAACATAGGTACATGTAAAGTAGCGTCTTGGAACACCGTTCAGGAATGTCCACTCGGAGCTAAGGATCAACAACAGCATGACAGATGCCTCCAGAAAGAAGAAGATCAGCCAGGGTTTTGACTCTTCCCTTATATGTATCTGCTTTCTGAAGATTACACCGATGAACAGCAAAGCAGCCACAAGCCAAACATACAGACTGGTGAGTGGTTCATTCGCCTGAAAACATAACAGGTCAACCATGCTTTCCAGGAAGATACGTACTGTCTGTACAATTTGTGAAGGACCGCTGAATGTGCCATAAGCAAGCTGTTGCGGCGCGGTGCTTTTGGCAAAGGTGATAAGAAAATACCCCAGGATGATCCCGGCAAACAGGTACCATATGGCTGCACCTTTGAGCACCTGTGCACGCCAGTCTTCCCTTCTCAACATAAAATACCCGTGCACCGCAACAAACACTCCGATGGTGATCAAGGCCATATCCGAGACCCAAACCGCCAGAATGAATACCAGGATTGTTCCCAGCCATCGTAAATGGTCTTTCATTTTTGGGTGACTGAGGTCAATGCCACGAAAGAGATAACACGAGATAGCCAGCAAGCTGTAATGAATTCCAAAGGAAAACTGGATATGATCGATCATTCTGAGTGGTGGGAAAAACCACACAACAGCAAGGATCAGTTTTGACGCCGGCTTTTGCAGAAAGGACGCGAAGGCCAGATAGCCGGCCAGCAGGATTCCATAATGCACCACAGATTCCGTGGCCAGGGCGGAGACCCCCAACCCGTGGTGCAGTGGTTGCCCAAGTAATGGTATGAGACTACCCATGCGGTCCTGCAGCCAGAAGTACAGATCATCCGGCCACTGGAAATAGTGGATCATTAAAATGGTCACCGCATTATCGGAATTCAGCAATGGATAATACAACGCCGAATACATCCTGAATGAAACAACAAACAGGAGGACAATGCAGGCATAAAGACCTACATGGTGCCAGGAAAGTGAACGGCTGTTCATTCCGCCAAGTTAGAAGAATAAAAGATATGGATTGAGTAATCCTTCATCGGCAGATGTATTGAAATAACGAGATGCGTAAAACTTATCTGCGCTTCAAAATGTTGTCAGAATGTTGAATGCATCAGATACAGGAAAACCTTCGATATCGTGGATTTACTTTATCACCAACTTCACCCTTCCAACAAAACCGCCATCTCCCTTCACCTCCACCACGTACACCCCGGCAGGCATATCCTCCCGTTCAATGATGATGTTGTTCGGATCGGTAACAGACATCTCGCGGAGCAGCTGACCGTTCATGGAAAATATCCTCCAGGCGTTAACAACAGGATCATTCCCTGGAAAAAATAATCTGGACGAAGCACCCATAGGATTCGGAAAAAGGACCGGATGATCAGACGTCTTCTCCTCCGGAATCCCGACGGTGGAACAATCCGTGCTGTCAAAACTGATCGCCACATCCGTTGAAGTCATCTGCACCGGCGTAACGGAAAAAAACTGAAACGTACTGACCAGCGAATCCACGATCGTGTCGGTGATAAAATTCAACCCTGAAATACTGATAGGCTTATAAGGCACTGCGGAGCTTCCATTCAGTTCAACGCGGATCAGGTTGAAATCGGTATTCGACCAGGCAGTGTCGGTCGTCGGGTTATCCGGACTGGAGCCACCCATGAGAATACTTTCGGAACTGACAGACAGTTCTCCGAAAGTGGTGATCTCGTTTTCGTAACGGTTGGCCCACATCACCGTACCTGTGGCATCTAAACGGTAAGCACTGTAATAATTGGTCCATCCGGAGGTGTCCTGGATATCACTTTGTCCTCCCATGATGATGCCGTTTCCATCTGCGGTCAACGCTATGTCCTGTTGATAAATAGGTCCGTTGCGATCGTAGTATTTGCTCCAGAGAATCCCCCCACTTCCATCCACAGACAACAGGAATGCACGGTTCTGAGCGGATATGCCGCTCACCAGGTACTGGTCCGGAACAGGTTCCAGGATCTGATAGCCGGACGTCTTTACCTGCTGGTTGTACGTTTTGATCCAGACCGTCCCTCCGTTCTTATCCGCCCGGATCAAACACGGTTTGGAATCGACATTTTGTTTTGCAATGCCCCAGGCGATGTAGCCCCCGTCACTTGTTGACTTCATCGCTGTAACATTCACCGTGGTCAGATCCGATCCGAAGGACGAATAGTAGGACTGACGGTAGATCACATTCAGGTTTCCATCCAGCCGGTAGATAGAGCTTCCTGCAACAAACAAACCGTTATCATTGGTCTTGCTGATCATCAGCTGCTGAGGCATACCAATACTTTTCACCACATTACCGCCGGTATCCAGTTTCATGATGCCGTAATTTGGACTCACATTGATGGGCCCCATCAGCATAAAGTGGTCATCGTCCATCAACACCGCGCGATAATCTGTAGTACCACCCGCCTTTTGTGTTTCAATCATTTTCGCCCAGATGGTATTCCCCGCTGTATCCGTTTTGATGATATATGCACCCCCACCCTTCCATGAAAAACTTTTGGAGCTTCCATACAGATAAATGCTGCGGTGATCCCGCATGATGCCGTTCTGATATTCCGCATCGCAACCTCCCCAGAAATTATCGGATATGCCGGGCGTCTGACCCATGGTCAGAACTGGCAACAAGAAAAATACACAAAGCCTTTTAATGTAATGATAACCTGTCATGTGCGCCCGTAATAATACAAAACAAAGGCGATACGGTAAAGCAAAAAGCGGATGACCAATTATAATTAAGGATGCATATTTTCGCTACATTGCTTTTCCATTTAAAAACAAAAACAATGATCAAATCCTCCGTTATCAGATCAGGCAACCTGTTATGCCTGGCATTGTTTACATGGTTGCTATCTGCACCATTCACATTATCCGCACAGGATACCTTCAAGGGTTCTTTAACCTATTCCATCAATTACATCGATCTGCCTGAAGAAGTTGCAGGGATGAGCAGCGTGCTTCCTAAAGAAATGAAGATGACCTTCAGCGGGGAAATGAGCAGGCTGGAACAAAATGTTTTGGGCGGAAGCCAGGTGGTCGTCACCAACAATGCAGAAGGAACCGGTTTTGTATTAATGGATATGATGGGGCAGAAAACAGCCATCAAACTTTCCGCTGAAGAACTCCTGAAAGAGAAGCAGAAAACCAATGATCAGAAGGTAGAATATGTGAATGAAAAGAAAACCATTGCCGGATATCCTTGCCAGAAAGCCCTTATTACTGATGCTGAATCCGGTACCACAAATGTCATATGGTACACCAAAGCTCTGAACATCACCAAACACCGTGATTACACAGAGTTGGATGGCTTCCCGCTCGAATTTGAAACCAACCAGGATGGTATGCATATGGTCATGAAGGTCACGAAGGTTGCAGAACATGAGGTTGAAGATGCATTATTTCAAATCCCGAAGGGCTACCAGGTGATGACCATGGATGAATTGCAGAATATGACCGGGAAGTAAAGGCCAGCTCCACCCCGGGTTTCCCCGGATTATTGCCATGACAACCAACTAAAGCTGAAGGCGGGTAAGCCTGTTCAACAATTCATTTTTTCGGCGCCGGGAGACTTCTATGTTCTGTCCGTCGCTCATCAATACATATCCCCCATTCCCCTTGATGTATTTCACTACATGGATCAGGTTTATCAGATGGGAATTATGTACACGTAAAAAGTTCAGATCAGACAGCATGTCATCGTATTCCTTTAGTATTTTTGAAACAACCAACCTGGTCCCATTGCTTAGCAGAATCTCTGTATAACTTTCCATGGCGGTACACCTGACAATCTCATCTACATGAACCATTTGTAACCCATCAAAAGTGGGTACCGCGATCTTGACGGATTTTCCCTTTGCCTGCAGATTGGACAAGAGGAGTTGAAAGTCCGGTGCCTGAAAAGATGCTTCAGACTTCCGATGTTTCATCTTCTCCACGGCTGGCCATCCACATCACGTTGTGCCTTCCTTCAGCAAATTCAACAACGCGTGCGGATAATTCGTGTTCATGATGATCTCCTTCATATTGGAAACCTTCATCTTTGCTATAGGTGTAAACCCCGTTGATGGTACAAACCCAGATGGTCCCTTCTTTATCCTCAAACAAATTATCCGCGTAGTAAGGTATATAAGGAACCAACAATCTTTCGTTCCGCCCCAATGAGTCCATCTCAATCATGGTCCGGTATTTTATCGATATCAAATGGCCATCCCGTGAACGTATCATTCTCTTGATCCCACACTCCGGAGAAATGTTCAGAACATTTCGTTCCGGGGAAAATGTATATCCGGTCAGGCCGGTTTCAACATATAACCTTCGGTCTTCAATGTTTAAAATATCCGTAACCTCATTCCAGTCTGTATAAGTTTCCTTCACCCTTTCCGGCATAACCATGCGGACGCTTTTACCCTGAAGAACACCTATCTCCCCACTCAGGTGGCCGGTAATCACATAGTTCCGGAATCGATTCATGCGACTGATACTACTTGGCGTCAAGCCATCCTCGGGTGTATAATACCTAAAGTTCCTGTGTGGTATGTAGTATATACCATGCCCTTTTGTACACATCCATAATTCATCTTCCGCATCCAGGAAGATCTTTGTGATCACCTTCCTGTCGAACTTTTCGAACCAATCCGTTGAACTTTGCAGATCCCGCTGAAAGGTTCTCATGCCATGAAATGTTCCCGCATAAACATGCGACGAATCCGCCAATAAGGTAATAATGCTATCATCACATTTCTTCAACGAGATAATCCCATTGCGGTTAAACACGAACAAAACATTATTAACGGAAGCCAGATAATCCGAACCCAACCTTTTAACTACACAACGCCCGGGTCCGAAGAAGTTTTCCATTCCGGTTTCGATGGTGTATGCTTCCTTACCCTGGACATATACATTCAGAAGCAGCTTATTGTAGGAAGCACCGCCATACAAGATCCCACCGGTATGCGTTTCATACAAATACGCACCATCGTTCTTAACTTGAATGGTGTCCACCTGTCTTTCCGGTCCGGGGCCTATTCTGACCGGAAAGTGGAGGGAGGTCCCCATCCATATGGTATCATGCTCATCTATATACATGGAAGTGGTGATGGCATTCTGCAAGGTCTTTGTCAATGCGTCATTGGTGGCGATGGTATGAATGCGGTGATCCTCATAACTGAAGTAGGACAACTTACCCAGTGACGACCGGAACCAGATATGATGATGATGGTCTTCATATGCTCCGAAAATTGTGTTGTCCGTCAGACCGTCTTCCGTCGTAAAGTTCGTGAAGCTGTATCCATCGTACCAACTCACACCCATATCGGTAACAAACCACATAAATCCTCTGGAATCCTGGATCATTTCGTAAACCTCGGATGAAGGAAGGCCATCCTTCACATTCAGATTCTGAAATTGATAGAATTGGGCCATGGTATGCAGTGGCAGCCATGAAAAGACCAATACAAACAATGCGGTAAAAGTCCTGCAAGAGTGTGCACCGATGCAACGTTCTCCTTTATTCTCCGACATGAAATCTCAAAATTCGTAAGCCATGGTCTTTAACAGAAGTCGTCCGGGGTAACACATGCGGTCGGATGTTGCAATTGAAGTGCATTTATGACTATTTCGGGTTTAGTCAAAATTAATCCAAACTATGAAATAGAAAATTTTCCATTGCATAGCGATTAAGAAAATCAACCTTTTCGGCCCGTACTTCGTGCATCCGAAAAGTGATTTTCTAAATCGGGAT
>JAGQZQ010000082.1 GCA_020435415.1 Flavobacteriales bacterium | reverse complement strand
TTCACCGGTAATATCCGGCAGCGTGTCAATATCAAAAGTCAGGATACATCCCCTGATAGACATTTCGATAGGTTCATTGATACCACCATAGAACCAACGACTGAAAGGTTTTCCATCAAGCATGGTTACCGGATTGTACATCACACGTACACGCCACTTGTTGTATGCTCCGGCAGAACCGAGCGTTTCCTTGATTTCAGTACCAGCCGTTCCTATGTCAGTCCACGAACTGCTTACACCTTGATACATGGTACTATTTGTAATGGGATTCCCCGAGAAAGGATTGCCTTCGGAATAGACTTCCCATACCAGTTTGACTTTGGTACGTCCGTAGGTGGACCGGGCGAAATGCCCCACACCGAAATTTGATCCACCCGGGGCACCATTTTGTGCTGCCGTGCTGAGGTCGGACAGGTACTGCCGGGTTTTGCGGTATAAGTTACCATCCAGGTTTCCGTGATAAACGAAGGCAGCTCCTTCTTCGGCTTCACCGTTATCATATTTGCTTGCACCTACCACCACATCACCATAGCCATCACCATTCACATCACCGGCATTGGCCACACTGAAACCAAGCTCAGCATCGGCCTGGTCACTTTCTATCATTGCGTTAGCTGTACCGCTTAAACCGGACGGGCTGCCATGGTAAATAAAGGCGGCTCCTTCTTCGGCCTCGCCGTTATCAAAGTATAGTGCACCTACTATGACATCGCCATAACCGTCGCCATTCACATCACCGGCCTTACTCACGCTATAGCCCATCCACGCATCTGCCTGATCATTTTCTAACACAACCGCAGGACTCGCTGATATTCCACCGGAAGCCCCATGGTAAACAAAAGCGGCTCCTTCATCATTCTCACCATTGTCATAATTCGGAGCACCAACAATGATATCACTATACCCATCGGCATTCACATCACCGGCCGTATTCACACAGAAACCATAGATAGCGTCAGCCTGATTAGCCAGAAGTGTATCGGATTGCGGATTGATCCCTTTGACATCACCATAGAAAACGAAGACTCCACCTTCATCTGCCACACCGCCGTCATACAACGGCGCACCAACAATCACATCACTGAAACCATCGGCATTGATATCTCCTGCACCACCCACACTATACCCAAACCAGGCGTGAGCCTGATTGCCATACATCGTATCCGTTGCAACCGCCTGTATACCTGAAGCACTTCCTCTGAACACAAAGACAGCTCCTTCATTGGTTTCTGTGTGATCGTATTTGTAAGCGCCTACGATAACATCGCTATAGCCGTCACCATTGATATCTCCGGCTGTTGCAACACCCTGACCGAAATAGGCATCCGCCAGATTACCCTCCAGGACAATAGCGGCAGTTGTGCTGATACCAGACGCACTGCCATGGTAAACAAATGCAGCTCCTTCTTCGGCTTCTCCGTTGTCGTACAGATTTGCACCAACGATGATATCACTGTAACCATCCGCATTCACATCACCGGCACTTGCCACGCTTATTCCAAGATATGCAGTGGCCTGGTTGCTCTCAACCATCGCAGCCGGTGCGGTATTGATTCCATTGATTGTTCCATGATAGACAAAGGCGGCGCCCTCTTCGGCCTCACCATTATCAAAGTATGGTGCACCCACCACGATATCCGCGTAACCATCACCGTTCACATCACCTGCAGAACTCACGGAAAAACCCATCCAGGCATCCGCCTGATTGCTTTCGACCGCAGCATTATATGAAGTACTGATCCCGGAAGCCCCACCCAGATAGACAAAAGCAGCTCCCTCGTCATTCTCACCATTGTCATACAAATGCGCTCCGACAATCAAGTCACTATAACCATCACCATTCACATCACCTGCGGTACTCACGCTTTGCCCCATGGACGCATCCGCCTGGTCCGCTTCAAGAATGGCAGCAGGTGTGGTATTGACACCGGAAGCGCTTCCGTAAAATACAAACGCAGCTCCCTCTTCCAATTCCCCATTGTCATACATCGGTGCGCCGGCGATCACATCACTGTAACCGTCGCCATTCAGGTCACCGGCAGTATTCACGCTGAATCCGAGCCGTGCATCCACCTGATTGCTTTCCAGTAAGGCATCGATCGAATTGCTGATCCCGGTGGCATTTCCATGAAAGATAAGGGCTGCACCTTCGGTTGCCTGCCCATTGGCATAGTAGTAAGATCCAATGATCACGTCACTGTAGCCATCACCATTCACATCACCCGCAGTACCGACATCAAAACCCAGCAAGGCATTGGTCTGATTACTTTCAACCGTATCCACTGCAGGAGTAGTGATTCCTGATGCACTTCCGAGGTATACGAAGGCAGCACCTTCGTCATTCTCGCCGTTATCATATTTATAGGCACCTACCACCACATCACCATAGCCATCACCGTTCACATCACCCGCGGCGCCAACACCCAGGCCCATCCAGGCACCAGCCTGGTTACTTTCAATGATAAGAGCAGGGGTCGGATCGACTCCAGCCGCACTGCCATGAAATACAAAACCGGCACCTTCATTCGCCTCACCATTGGTATAGGCATGTGCTGACACGATCACATCGCTGTAACCGTCACCATTCACATCACCGGCACTGCTCACCCGGAACCCCATGTAGGCGTTGGCCTGATCACTGTCAAGGGTATCCTCAGGTATGGAAGAGATTCCGGAAGCACTGCCATGATAAACAAAAGCAGCTCCTTCATTATTCTCGCCGTTATCATAGGAATGCGCACCCACGATCACATCACTGTAGCCATCGCCGTTAACGTCACCAGCGGTGTTTACGCTATATCCGAACCAGGAATAGCCCTGATTACTTTCAACCATGATGGCTGCGGTCGTGCTGATGCCGGTGGCACTGCCATGATAGACAAAGGCAGCGCCTTCCTCAGTCTGACCGTTGTCATAAAGGTATGCGCCGACAATCACATCACTGTATCCATCCCCATTCACGTCACCGGCCGTTCCAACGCTATAACCGAACCAGGCATCAGCCTGATCACCCTCAACCATGGCAGATGCGGTGGTTGACAATGGATCAATAGTCAGTGGGTAAACAGCATCCTGATCGTCTACAACCAGTGCCAATTCATCATTTTGCAACTCCATCCATGAGGTCATTTCCCGGCCTTCGGCATCCGTTACCTTCAGGTCGGTATAGCGAACCTTAGGTTGAAGCTTGTTATTTTTACTTGTTTCGGAGAAAACCAGTGTTGTGGTACCGGTCAATGTGGCGGACAGTTCTGATTTAATCTGCATTTTGGCTTTCAGCAGACCTTCACCGGCCGGCTTCTTTTCGAGGATAAAGTTTTGCCTCATCCCCTGGGTATTATTAAGGTATTCGATGGTGAGTCCCGAGGCATGGTGAAACTGCAGGTGGTTATCCTCCAATTCCCTTACGGGTTGGGCTTCTGCTGCCATAGCCAGGTCTTCCCCTCTGAATATACCGTTCAGATTCATTCGCACATTCCAGTTTTCCTGATGGAGGGAGTCTTTCCTGGTTTCCATGGAGAATCCATCCGGAAAATAGCGGAACCGTAGGTTTTGCTGTCTATTAGGACTTTGTAGCGCTTGTTTCGCATCCGGACGTATGTTATACTCACGTCGGCGGATATCAGCCCTGATCTGCGCCATTGGGTTGGCGTTGGAAAGCGCTTTGGGAGAATTTGCCGGTGATCCGACGGAAGGGCCATCGGATTGCGGAAAATATCCCGAAATTAAAGTTGCAATAGATAAGGAAATAGTCGGTAAAAGAATGGAGTAGATGTATTTTTTCATACCAGAGGTTTCGTTCACAATCGCTTCACACACAAGGAATACACATCCCGACCTTGTTTCGGTTAATAGGAAAGTTAACTAAAATTACGACGCATATGTGGAATTGTGCCTACCACATTTTACGAAACCTTATACGCCCATTTGAGATTTTGGATGCAAAATGATGATAAATAAATGGGAAGGTGTTTCGGTGAACAGCATCATGGCAGTAGTTATTTCTGTTCTCCTTGTGCTTCTTTTGGTATACGTGCTATATCAGTTGTAGAAAACCATAGACATTCCGTGTAAGGTTTTCCCCTCCCCTTGGTTCTGGCATGGAGGTCAGTCTTTAAATCTTACCTGACCATCAGCGCTTTACAGATTTTGCACCTCCATGGCATGAAGTTTCTACCCTTTCCTGCAGAAGTTGAATTATTCACTAAAAATTCAGAAAGCATGAAAGCACGAAAAAACATACCACACATCCTGGCCTCCCTGACCATGATATTCTTCCTTTTTAGCGCCTGTAGCAGGTCCAATGAAGCGAAAATGGAAGAAGAGCTAAAACATATGCAAACGTTAATGGAAGACACACGTCAGGATATCAAGGAAGACACCCGGCAACGCTGGGAGGATATTGAAGCTGAGTTTAACGAGGCACAACAAAAACTTGATGAAGGCATGTCGGAGATGAATGATGAAATGCTCGACAAGTATGCAAAACTCAAGCAAGAATTCAACGAGCTTCGAAGAGAATATAAGGATGCAACCAGTGAAATCCTCTCTGACCCGCAAGAGGTACGCATATCTGATAGAGACTGGCATACCCCGATGTATATCAAACTGCTGTTTGAGCCTTTGATGATAAGTGAAGGCGATTTAACCTTAAATGAGGTGGATGCCAACAACATTACTCAGGTTTATGCCAACTTTGTCGGCGTGGTCAATGATCACGCAACAAAATACAGTCGGGAAGACTGGGATGAGGTAGATATACTCTGGGATGCACTGAACAAACGTAAAAATCAGGTAGAAGGCTTCCTGACGATGGCCGATAAAAACGAGATCGGAAAATATAAAACGGAATATGGTGCTTTAAAAGCAACCAACAAACCAGTGGCAAAAATCAAGGAAAAAACCGCTCACTGACCACCTCCTTGTACCTCAGGAGGACATGGTCCGTCGGCGCGAACCCAACCTCTCACTGGACGGACCTCGGCTCGACAGCCCGGGAAATATTCCCGGGCTGTTTTCTTTATAACTCCTCAAAGACCCCCAGGCCAAACAATGCATAGTCATACTTTACAGGATCCATTGGATCCATTCTGCACAGGTTTTCGGTCAATTCTTTAACAGCTTTCCAGTCGTTCTGCTTTCTTTTAAGCAATCCAAGATCACGCGCCACACGGGATACGTGGACATCAAGCGGACAATACAATTGCGAGGGAGCTATATCCTTCCAAAGTCCAAGGTCCACCCCCTTGCCATCATCCCTTACCATCCACCTTAGAAACATGTTGATGCGCTTTGCAGCGCTATTGGCACCAGGATTCGAAAAGTGTTTGGTGGTCCGATTCGGATGGGGAATTGAGAAAAACAGATCGCGCACATGACAAATAGCACCGGCCATGTCACCTGTCACTTTCAATCCTCTTGATTATGCATTAAACTCCCGACTTCGGTTCTCAGGTGGTGTGCGTGCAGAAAAAGCAGAACTGTTCACCGAGATATTCCTGTTCGACTCATTGGGGCTGCCCGCCGGTGATCCAAGAAGACTTGATTTCGGAGATGAGATCGTTACAACACGCCCGGGTGAGATGAATGAGACCAATCTTCTGCCAAGCGCAAACATCATATACAAACTGAACTGGTTCCAGGATGTACTTACCAACCTCAGACTAAGCTACAGTCATGCCATAGCCAGACCCAGCCTAAGGGAATTATCGGAAACACTGTTATTCGACTACGAACTCAACGATTATGTTTTCGGAAACAGCAACTTAAAGCAGGTGCGCATCAAGAACTATGACATACGCTGGGAGTCTTACTTTCCTTCCACCGATAACATATCTTTCAGTCTGTTTTATAAAGACTTCAAAGACCATATTGAAATGTTCAACACGAATATCGGTTTTGCTTGGTTGAACGTGGATAAATCATCTGTTGCCGGAGTTGAGGTTGAGGGTAGCAAGAAACTAACCAAAAACTTCTCACTGAGGTCCAACATGTCATTTGTAAAATCACAAACGACATTCATAAAATTAAAACCTGAATATGTTACCGAAGGTCTGGAATGGGTTCCTTATGGAGACAGCATTCCCGAAACCAGGACCATGCTCGGACAGGCGCCATATGTGATCAATGCCATATTAATCTATGAAGCCGACAGCTCTGGCTGGGATGCGGCTGTAAGCTATAATGTTCAAGGACCTAAACTGGTATTAACCTCCACCAACAATGCCCCCGACATCTACGAATTACCCCGGCATATGGTGGATGTGAAGGTCTCGAAAAAATTCGGGAAGCATTTAAGTGTGAGCCTGAAGGTTCGCAATGCCCTCAACTCACCCATCAGAAGATCTTACAATTATACCGAAGGTTGGTTGCTTGATTTTGACCGCTACAGGTTCGGAACAGGCTATTCTCTTGGGCTATCCTATAAGTTATGAGCATGAAGAAGTGTTTGTTTTTGGGGATGATGCTTTCACTTGGTTTTAGTACCTGGTGTTTTGGCCAGTTGGAAAACATCATTGTGGAAATCTATTATATTTCGGACCAATATGATGCGACCGATACCACCTGCGGTCACCTCGAAGAAGGCTCCGTCACCTATCGTATTTATGCGGACCTGGTCAAGGGCAGTAAGGTCACTAAGATTTACGGCGATAAAAATCATCGTTTGAAAATAGCCAGCACCGAACCGTTCTTCAATCACAAAACAGAAGGTGTTAGTTTTGGCAAAGACCTTAGTAAAAGTCGACTGAAAGAGGATGTGGTTGCCCTTGACACATGGCTTACATTGAGCATGCCCAGCAAGTCTCATGTAGGTGTCCAAAAGATCAATGATGCGGACGGATCCATCATCGGAGGAACCAACAACGATGGAGGCAGCGCCGGTATATCGGGAGGGTTACTCGTTAACACCGATACAGATGCAGGTATACCTCTTACAACTGCTGATGGTTTGCTCACTCCCCACTTCACCCCTTCCAACTGGATAGACAAAGGCATCGTGGAATTCGGCACCGGAAACGATTCCACCATATTCGGGTCATTGGTAAGTGATACCGTATTCGTTAGCTACGATGCTTTTCTGGGGAACAGCGGAGCTTACGGACCCACAGATGAGAACCGCGTACTGCTTGCTCAGCTCACCACCAAAGGAGATCTTTCGTTTGAATTGAATCTGGTTGTAAGTGACAGCACCGGCAAAACATATACCTACGTTGCCCGTGACAGCATCTTGCTCCCAGACGAACTTCTGAGGTCTTATCTTAAATATCCGCTTCCCTGTGGTTGTACTGATCCGAATTATCTGGAGTTTGATAAAGGATTCGGTTGCGAAAAAGCCGGTGCATGTAAGACACCCATCGTAATCGGTTGTATGGACCCCGCCGCCTGTAATTATAACTCAAGTGCAAACTTTCCGCTTGATGCCAGCTCTCAGGTCGCATTGTGTTGCTACCCCGGTTCCTGCAACGACCGCGACATCTCAGTGGTATGTCCGAATCTAAGCATTGGTGATCCTAAAGAAGATCTGATGTTTGCCCTTTTTCCAAACCCTGCAGGACCAAAAGTGGAAATCAGGACGTACACCATACTCCATGGTAATATCACCTGTATAGTCTATGACATGTTTGGAAGGAGTGTTATGGAGAAGCAAGTATCATCCAATGGACAAAACAGCAATACCATTTCAGTGGATGTATCACTGCTGTCTTCGGGCAGCTATATACTTCGATTGCTGACGGACGAATATACAGGAACCCAATGGTTCATAAAGAAGTAATGATGATGAGGCGTACATATAAATTTCACCTGACCTCAATAACCGGTATGTTGGTAATGTGTCTGTTGCTTTCTTCATGGTCAGGCTGTGAAAAAGACCCTGTTGAACCAGTGAGCAACAAGGGAACAGTAACTGATGCGGATGGAAATGTTTACCAAACCATCAGGATCGGAAATCAATGGTGGACGGTCGAGGATCTCAGGACAACTCATTTCCGCAACGGTGATGCCATCGAACAAATAGGAACGGCCACCGCCGATGGTACAACATGGGCCAATAAAACCACTGCTGCGTATTGCAATCATGTTTCCGGAACAGCAGGCAAGTATTTTGGCTTGCTTTATAATGGCCATGCGGTAACAGATTCTCGCGGCTTAGCTCCTGATGGATGGCATGTAGCAACGGAAGACGACTGGAAAAAACTGGAGAAATTCATGTCCATGACCCCTAATGATATTGATGCACTGAACTGGAGGGGAACGGACCAGGGGCAAAAATTGAAAGTAGACGGAAAGGGTAATGGCGTTTGGTACCAACATGAATATTTGTGGGCTTCCAACTCAACAGGGTTTTCAGCCAGACCAGGTGGCTGCCGCTTATTCAATACCGGTGAATATAATTCCCCTCCCGGTCGCGTGTACCTCGGCTTCTGGTGGTCTTCTACCAAGCGTACCGGCACCGATGAGTTGTACTACCGTCACCTTGATTACAAAAAAACAGGTGTCTTCCGTTATTACGGCCCAAAAAGTTATGGCTTTATTGTTCGCTGTGTAAAAGACTGATTTCTTAGCATTTCAACCGATTTCACACACCGGACCGGCATATCCCGATTGGACTTTCATAAAATAAAGTTCTATCTTACCACCGGTTGGTGTCATTCACATTTATTTATAGGGGAATCTCCCATCCCCATTTTAATAAAACGAATTGCTATGAGAAAGAGCATGAGTGCGCTTTTCGTATTGGGAATGGTCATATCCCTCTCATCGGTGGGTCAGACCTCGGATCTGTGGAAAAGCAAAGTGGATCAAAGTCTGTTCAGTCAAACAACTGCGGAGCAGATTCCTTTTATGGTGGTCATGAAAGAACAGGCTGATGTATCAGGAGCCTATCAACTAAAGACAAAAGAAGAAAAGGGTGCGTATGTATACCACCTGCTTAAAGAGACGGCCGAAAGAAGCCAGCAGGCCCTCAGAAAGGAACTGGATGACGCCGGAATCACCTACCAGTCTTTCTTTATGGTAAATACCATACTGGTTCATGGGAACATGGAGACTCTTGAGAAAATTGCTTCCCGTGCAGATGTTCAGGCGGTGGTTGAAAACATGGAACTGGCCAATCACAAACCGGTGGAAGAAATACCCGATGTATCAAACAAGAGTCCGAATGCTGTTGAATGGGGCATCTCCATGATCAATGCGGATGACGTTTGGGCTTTGGGCTATAAAGGACAAAACGTGGTTGTAGGTGGCGCAGACGTTGGTGTGGACTGGGATCACCCAGCTATTAAAAATCAATACAGAGGCTGGAACGGAAGCAGTGCCAATCACGATTACAGCTGGTTTGATGCTGTAAAGAATTCTCCTGGAAGCCCCTCTTGTGGCTACAATTCACCAGAACCATGTGGCGACGGAAGCCATGGCACACACACCATCGGAACCATATGCGGTGATGACGGAGGCGGCAATCAGATTGGTGTGGCACCGGAAGCAACCTGGATCGCCGCACGAAATATGGACGATGGTGTAGGTACCCTTTCACTTTATGTTTCATGTTTTGAGTGGTTTCTCGCACCTACCAAATTGAATGGAAGCGGAGCAGATCCAGCCAAAGCACCACACGTCATTAATAATTCCTGGGGATGTCTAACAGACGAAGGTTGCAACACGTCCAACTACAACACGATGGAAACGGCTGTACTTAATTGCCGTGCCGCAGGTATCGTGGTGGTGGTTTCCGCAGGCAATGATGGCTCCGGATGTAATACCATTGGGAATCCGGCAATCTTCGAAGGTAGCTTTGCCGTTGGTTCATCCACCAGTGCCGATGACATATCCAGTTTCAGCAGCCGTGGTGCGGCAAGTTCCGGTGGTGTAACGCGGGTTAAACCGGACGTTACTGCTCCCGGATCGTCTATCCGCTCCGCTGCAGACGGTGGAGGTTATACAACCATGAGTGGTACGTCAATGGCAGGCCCGCATGTCGCAGGGGCTGTAGCCTTGCTGATCTCAGCAAATCCATCCCTTGCCGGTCAGGTAGACAGTATCGAAGCTGTTCTTAAGAGGACCGCTGTCAGAAAAACTTCAAGCCAGACTTGCTCCGGAACACCAGGTTCTTCAATCCCGAATAACACATGGGGCTGGGGAAGAATTAACATCCTGGAGGCCGTACAGGAAGTGGTACAAAAGGCACCGGTGGCAGAATTCACCAATGACGCATCTACCGGATGCAATTCACTCACAGTAAACTTTACCGATAAGTCCACCTTTAGTCCGACCTCCTGGTTATGGGATTTCGGAGACGGCTCTACCTCTTCACTTGCCAACCCCAGTCATACTTATGGCAATCCGGGCAACTACTCCGTTACACTCACAGCCACCAATGGCGTAGGAAACGATAATATCACGAAAACCGACCTGATCAAGGTGGGTGTCGGCAATCCCCTACCCACTCAATTCGGCGGTGCGGCGGATAACACCATCGGGGACGGCGCAATGCATGCCAATGAGGGCTTCGGACTTTTCTTCGATGCACAGAAAGACGTGGTCATTCAATCGTTAAAAGTGTATGCCGGATCAGCCGGAACAAGAGAAATTGCTGTTCTTGACGGTGAAGGGGGTAATGTAATCTCCAGCAAGTCGGTTAACCTTACAGCGGGTGAACAAAGGGTAACAGTAGAATTGGATGTACCCACCGGAAACGGGCGTTTCATTCAATGTATCGGAACCACCGATCTTTACCGAAACAGCACCGGACCCGCCTACCCCTATAACATAGGCAGTTTGGTATCCATCACTGAATCCAACGCAGGTAGTGCAGGATACTACTATTATTTCTACGACTGGGAAGTGCGCGAAGTAGGCTGTGATGGCACCACAGGGATCTTTGAAGAGGAAACGCTGATGCCGTTCCGCATCATACCGAATCCTAACAATGGTAACTTCAGCCTGTCCGTTCCGGATACCGATCCGGGTACTTCTGTTCAGGTTGACATATACGACATCCTGGGACAATCCGTATTCTCCACCCAGGCAGGGAATGGAGAAAGGTTGAACGTCACCCTCCGTCCGGGTATTTATCATGCCATGATCCATAATGGCAAGAAGTATGGGATTCAAAAGTTGGTCATTCAATAATCCGGGGTAGATAATAACCAAATACTTACCCGATTCAACCGTTTACTCAATATTGATTGAAAACGGGAGATGCCATGTGTAATTTTAATGGGGTATTGCGTTATGCAGACTCAAACCCGGATGTCAAAACTGGTATCCCATTAAAATGCACACATGAGATCAGTATCATTGTTTATGATCATTTGTCTGTTTGCCATCTCCTTTGCCGGGAAGGGCCAAGACAATAACCTTCCAAAACCTGATCCGACATACGAGATCGGTTTTGATGCGACAGGCTTACTCCATCAGATCATTAACCTGGGAAACCAGCAGGCACCGGAGTCACTGTACAAGATCACCTTCAAGCGACATCGGGGAACATGGTCATTCAGATCAGGTATTGGCTTTGCTGTCGACAACCAAACGGTCAGTTTAGACACGATCAATGAACCTCGCGAAGAGAACTTCTATAGCATGAACTTCTCAATTGGTACTGAACGAAAACTGATTTCAGGTGAGCGATTCGGTGCATATATTGGTCTGGATGCGTTTGCATCGGATGAATTCCGAAAGACCATCTCCGAAACCCGCTTCGATAATTTTAACGGCGGCAATATGATCACAATAATTACCCGGGATGTTATTTCAACGCGAAGTACGAGTTTTGGATTAAGTCCACTATTGGGTTTGGAGTTTAAATTTAGTGATAGAATTAAGTTATTCACAGAAACCCATATTAACTACGCAAAGGGAAAATCATTCAACGGCTTTGACACCACATCAAGGCAGGATAATCAGGGGGTAGTCACCGTCACAAATAATTTCACCCAAACCCAGAACTCAAAGACCTCGGATCTTTCCGTTGCACTTCCAACTTCAATCTTTCTAGCTATAACATTCTAAGCCATGAAAACACGTCACATGTTATGGGGACTCACCTCTGTTCTTCTGATCATCATTGCTTGCGGTAAGGATGATCTACTTAATAAGGATATTGCAAAAAGTCCGGAACCTCAATTACCAGACACACCCTATGATTACAAATCAACAAACAATGCAAAAGCTACGCTTGGAAGGGTATTGTTCTATGAGAAAGCACTGTCTCTTAACAATACCGTATCCTGTGGTTCCTGTCATAAGCAAACATTCGGATTCGCGGATAATACAGCTGTCAGCAAAGGTCTGGAAGGCTTGCCCACAGCAAGAAATACCTCGAGCCTCCTGAACGACAATACCCGACGATTCTGGGATAACCGGGCAGCCGATTTTGACGAAGCCGTGCTTCAACCGGTACAAAATCATACAGAGATGTTCATCTTTGACCTGTCCATTCTACCTGAAAAATTAGGTCAAAGGCCTTACTACGGTAAGCTATTTAAGGATGCTTACGGAGACGAAGTAATCAGTGTGGAACGAATTCAGAGAGCCTTGAGTTTCTTTCTCGGAACCATGAATGCCACAGTCAATATTCCTTTGCGTTATTCCACCAGTCCTTCCCAATTTACTGCATTGGAACATGAAGGAAGAAAACTGTTCATTGGAAAAGCGAAATGCTCGGGATGTCATACCAGTTCCACCTTTTTATCTGGATGGTCAGGAGAATCTCAGAACATTGGGCTCGATATCGAATACAAGGATAATGGGGTTGGGACTGTTATCAACCGTGAACATCTCTACGGATCCTTTAAAGTACCTTCTCTTCTGAACATCTCCAGAACCGCACCTTATATGCACGATGGCAGGTTTGCAACATTAAGGGAAGTCATTGATCACTACAACGAGGGTATTCAACCCCATCCGAACCTGGCATTTAATCTAAGGAAAGGACACTATAGCGATCTACCGCTGGAGCCGGGAGATGATCCGAGCAACCCACCTCCTATCCGCCTGGGATTGACAGAACATGAAAAACAGGCGCTGGAAGCATTCTTAAAAACCATGGTAGATCAGGATATCCTTACAAGTCCCCGCTTTTCAGACCCATTCAGGAATTAGGGAAAAACAGGGTCTGAAACACAAAAAAAGACACCCAAGATGGGTGTCTTTTTTTGATCTAATGTGAACCCGGTAAGGTTCAGCATATAGAATTGAGCCGGGGGAGAAGCTCAACTCATAACTTCACGAATTACATAATTACCAAACGTTGCACAGCACCATTGGAATCATTTCCTACCCTAATCAGATAGATACCACGTTTCCATCCGCGGAAATCCAGTTGAACCTGTTGAGATCCGAGCTGTTTCATCGGTGGATTAACTCTCTTGCCCAGCATGTCATACACCTGAACTTGTGAGACGCTTACCTGAGGATTCAAAAGCTTTACGGTAACAAGATTGGAAGAAGGATTCGGATAAAGCTCAAAAGTTCCGCTTATAGGTTGGTCACCCACACCTGTTGAAGGATCACAGCCTTCTTTCCGCACTTCCCAGTCATAGAAGTAGTAATAGTAATTGGGGTCGGTGCTGGCATAGTCTGTTTGAGTGATGGAAACCAAGCCACCCACATCATATGGAAAACTTGCACCGGCATTGTTCCGATATAAATCTACCAGTGACCCGGTTACCTTGATGTGATAATCGGTACCTGCAGGAACAGCAAAACCGAGATTTACACGGCTTTCGCCAGCCGGGATATTCACTGTTTTGGAGACCACGGTATTACCACCGACAGCATCCTGCACCTCAATGACACGATCACCAGCGGTATTGGCATACACCTTCACGGACTCAATAATCACGCCTTGCAATGCGTCAAAAACAAGACCACGTATGTCGTTCGTATTGAAATACCCGCCGGCTCCCACCGCTGTGTTGCTTGCAGGTCCACCCTTAACGGTTGGATACGGTCCACCTGCCTGCACCTTGATATACTGATTCTTGGTGGCGGGTGTACCACCGAAGCTATTGGATGCGGACAATGTTACGTTGAAGTTTCCAGTAGAATTATAGGTATGGGTTGGGTTTTGCTGACTGGAAGTGCCGCCGTCACCAAAGTTCCATGACCAGGAAGTTGGTGTATTTGTTGATAAATCCGTAAAAGCAACGGTGAGGGTTTCACATCCCTGGGTTTTGTCTGCGGAGAATTCCGAGACCGCCGGTGCATCATTGGTGCACGTGCCGCTGGTCAGACAGCTTGCACCGCTTTTATAGGACGCAATCGAATTGTTGGTCTGGCTGCTCCAACTGGTATTGTTACCCGTCAACGCCGGTGTCATGATACAGCTGGTGCAGTTATTCACATGTTGCGCTTCATGCTGAAAAAACTAACCCAATAATCCTTAAGTAAAAAATCTTTCATTTTATTTGTATGTACAAACATTAGTTTTATATTTGTTCCATCAAATGGAAAAATGTAGGTCAAAATATTGCGGGTGTTTATATTATTCGGCTAATGCCTTGGCCAGAATAATGACTAAACTAGCAGATGAAGAATTTGCTGTTACAGGCTTAACTTCTTCTTATGCTTTTCTCTTGATGACAGTGAATGAAAAGCCAGGCATCCAACCAAAAGAGATCAGTCATCATATGCAACTAACTCCATCTACAGTTACTCGGCTGATTGAAAAAATGGAGTATAGAGGATTTTTGCAAAGAAAACATGTCGGAAGAACTACAGAAGTTTACCCTACAAAACAAAGTGAGGA
>JAGQZQ010000081.1 GCA_020435415.1 Flavobacteriales bacterium | reverse complement strand
TATCCCGGCGGTTTCCATTACTTTTTTGGTGTTTGATGGTTTTCAATATGATGTTCAAGTAGCTGTTTCAGGCTATCCAGGTAATCAGAAAAGTTTTTAATATCCAGTTTGGGATGATCGTAGGATGGAATAGTTACCGGCGTTTCATCAAGGTATTGGTATAACTCTGGATATTCCTGTTCGATCTTTAAGGTCAATTCATAGATTTCTTTGGTAAGATCTTGTAACCGTTTCATAGGCTATTTGCTATTTACATTCACGCTTAGTATTGGCATGTTGGTATGATTGACCAGGCTTTCAGTAATACTGGGAGAAATCATTTTCATAAAGCCGGTTTTGCCATGTGTGGTCATGGCGATCATATCAGCCTTGATTGACGCTGCAAATTTTTGGATGCCTCTTTCTTCATTCAACGCATTGTATGTATTAACGGTGCATGTACCCGCCGGGCATTTTTTTAGAAAGGCCTGCATGTCTGCTTCAGCTTCATCCGTTTCCCTGAAACTGAAGGGCATGTTTACATAGAGCAGGTGAATCTGTGCTTTCATCAGGTTCGCAAAATCAACAACCTTCAGAAAGGGTTTGTGTACATCTTCTTTGAAATTTGCTGCGAATACAATATTCTTTATCGCAAGCTTTTTTGGTTTTGTTTTCACCACCAATACGGGAGCCTTTGAATGACGGACTACCTTTTGTGTATTAGAGCCAATGATCTCCCTCAATCCATTGGTTCCGTGAGACCCCATAACTATAAAATCGTGTTGGTGCTGTTTGATATGCAGATCAATTTCTTCCCGCCCTTTGTTGAAGGAGAGAATCTGGTCGGCTTTCAATCCGAGTTTTTCCGAACGCTTTATGAGTTTTGCCAATTCATTTTTAGCATATCCGATTTGCGCTTTGGTTTCCGGGTATAGCTTTTCTTTTTCAAGTGGCAGTTTTACCCAATCTACCGGCGTCATGATTAAATGCAGGAAATGAATTTCTGCATTGGCCCTTTTTGCAACTTCCAGGCCGATGTCTTCCGCAGCCCTGGCGCAATCGGAAAAGTCTGTAGGTACAAGTATCTTTTTCATTTGTTTGAAATATCATTGGATGTATGGAACGTGGGATGATTGGATATTGAGCCCGATCTATTCAAGTAGAACAGTCGGCTCCACACCCCCTCCCCGGTAAGGTCGGGGCGAGGAGGTGTAAAATGTATCGACAGTACATCCTTTGTCAGACCGGTTGGCGTGATGAAAACGCCTACTCTTGATTGTTATGCATTTCACTTTCATGATCGTGATCTTCCTGATGCATCTTTTTCATTTCCTCCAGTGTGACCATTTTCATACCGCATTCAGGGCAGTTTCCGGGCTCATGATATGTATTGTCTCCCTCACATTTCATGGGGCAAATATATTCGGCATGATCATGCTGCATATGATCCTCATCAATGGATTCTTTTGGCTGATGTGTTTCTGAGTTTCCACATGATACCATCCCGGTTAACATGGCCGCATAAAAGGCCATTGCAATAATTGGTTTAAGTGTTGTTTTCATGATGTTTGGTTTAAAATGTTACTTGATTAGTTTTCTAATATCTCAGCTGTATAGCCGATTATATTCAGTTGGTTAATTATTTCATTGCCATCTGCATTTCCTTCGACAGTCAAAATCTTTTGTTCGCTGTTCGTGTCAACATTCCAGTGACCTTCGCCGGCCAAACGATTTAGTGTTTCTGTTACGGCCGTGACGCAGCCATTGCAGTTGATATTGGTTGAAAATTTTTGAACGTCTTTCATGGTATTTATTTGATTTGTTTGGTAATCTTTCCGCAACCGATCATGCTTTCACCGAAATAGGGATTTTGTATTTGCTTTTCTCCACTTATCCAGTCCGCACCTTTGTTGTTATTGGCCATTGGACAATGCTGGATATATAGTTCCTTTTCAAAAGGTCCGAAGGTTATTGCCAGCATAATGAGCTGATCCGACAATTTTTTGAAATGTTGTCTGGCTTCCCCGATATCCGAGGCGTTATTAATGGATTTAAGAAGTGTTTCTGCAGCTTCACTATGTTGCATCCATACGTTGTGGGCTTCTCCTGTAAATAGTCCCATGCTGACCTTTTTGAAGTTACTCAGTAGCGCTGCGGCTGCGTGCTTGCTCTTTTCAAGGTCATCAGTTACCAGTGCATCTTTTAGTGTCAGGTATTCCTGAAAAATAGGAAGCAAGGCTTCTTTTGCTTTCTTGCTGATGGATATGGTTTTAGCATGAGGTGAGGATTCATTGCCTGCGAACATGCTTCCCGGTCCATCCGGCAGACCGGCATGGTTGTGCCCCATTGATACCGGTCCGCCTCCGGGATTCATCATACTGGGCTTGCCTGCCAGCTGTGCTGCTGCGTCAATGCTGAAGGTGCCATTGGTTGCAATTTCGACCCCTTCTTCAATGCCATCTTTAACAATGTAGCTATCTCCCAGAGCAGGGCCCAGGGTAATTTCCCGCATCATAAAGCTGATACCGGATTCGCTGCTTTGTTTGATGTAAACCACCGACCGTTCACCAGTCCACATCACAGCTGATTTGGGAACAATCAGCTCTTTCTCCATTTGTTGTATCGGGCTTTTTGCAATTCCCACTGCAAACATATCCGGCTTGAGCTTCATGCCGGGGTTGGCCATTTCCAGTCTTGCGGCGGCTACCCTGGTTCTGGGGTTGATCACCGGATCAACGAAAGTGATCCTCCCTTTAAAGGTTTCACCTGGTAAAGACGGAATACTGAAGAACACCTCATCGTCCTTTTTTATCCATGGTAAATCGCTTTCGTAGATATCAAACAATACCCATATTTTGGAAAGGTCCGCCACTTCAAAAAGTGCTTGTCCTTTTTTTACATAATCCCCCAGATTCACTTTTTTGTTTAATACCACACCCGATACATCTGCCCGTAAGGGAAACTGCTCCTGTGGCTCACCCGCTTCCAATATGTTGTCAATTTGCTTATCGGTTAACTTCCAATTCAGAAGTTTACCCCTGGCAGCCTGGTATAACTGAGGTTGTTTGTCCTTGACTTTCCGGGCTTCAAACAGTTCTTCCTGGGTGGTAACCAGTTCGGGTGAATAGATATAAGCCAAAACCTGCCCTTTGCTTACCTGTTCACCCGTATAACTTACCATGAGTTTTTCAATGCGACCAGGTATATGTGAAGATTGAGAAGCTATTTCGCGTTCATCAGCTTTTACTTTCCCATTCATGCGTACTTCCTGCACTGGTTTTTGCCTGGTGATTATGGAGGTTTGCACGTTCGCAAGCTGCATGGCGGTTGGGGACATCCTGATTTCCATTGAATTTTCTTCAGAATGGTCGGTGTTAAGCGGAATCAGATCCATGCCGCATATCGGGCATTTGCCGGGCTCAGACTGCCTTATCTGGGGATGCATTGAGCATGTCCAAATGGTCTTTTCAGAGCTAATATGCTGGTGTTTGTTGACTGTACTTTCGGGAGTTCCACCAAAGAAACCCCAGCCTAAAAAGAAACCTGTGATCAAGGTCCCCAGTGCAATATAGACGGTCTTTCTGTTAAGATTCTTCATGTTATTCCGATTTTGCCGTTAAATAATCAAGTTTGGCCAAAGCTGTGTAATAGTCTTTAATGGCAGTCGTTTCAGCCATTTGATATTTTAGTAGCTCCTGTTGCATCCGTAATACCTCTTCAAAGTCTTTCCCTGAGTTACTATAGGCGGTTAACAGAAGGTTGAGTACCTGGTTCGTTTTTTCAGTTTGTGAGTGATAAAGTGTTATAAGCTGGCTGGCCCTGTCCAATTCAAACCATGTCATTTCATAAGTGCTGATCAGGCCATTTTCAAAATCTGTTTTAGCAGAGGCAATAGCTGTTTGAGTAAACTGCGCCTCCTTTACCGCGGCCTTATATTTGCCTCTGAATATGGGCAGGCTCATACTGACCATCGGCATCAGCACGTCTTTGCCATTATTCGGAACGGTCATGGTACCTTCTCCAACGACTACATAATCGAGCCCTACACCAAATTTGGGTAATCCTTGTTTGCGTGCCACCTCCTCTTGCGCCAGGGCGGATCTCAGTTTTAAGTTAAAGGCTTCCAGTATGGGATTGGCAGACAGCAGGCTATCTTTCCTGTATGCAGTTTCAATGACATTCAGCACAATGGAATCAGGCATAGTGATCTGAATCGTGTCCGGCCTGTTTAATAAGGTGTTGAAGCGGGCGCGCAGAGGTGTTTTTTTATCCTGTAGAAGCCTGATGTCTGTTTGTATGTTCTCCATCATAATATCCGTACGTATGGCATCTGTCATACTGCCTTGCCCGTTCTTGAAAGAGGTAGTCGCTATTTGTTTAAAGGTGGTCAGGATTTCAATGTTCTCCTGTTGGAGCAGGATGAGTTTGTTCGTCTCATACAATGGATACCAGGCCGCTTTTACATGATAGTACAACTCATTTTTTGCGTTGAGAAACTCCTGGTATTTGGCTTCTGCCATTAAGGAAGTCATTTCACCTTTGGCTGCAAGGGTTCCAAACCAGGGGAACATTTGTGAAAGACCAAATTTTGCCCGTTGCGGGCCAACCCTTGTTTCTACAGGACTGATAAAGTAGCCGAAAGACAGCGTTGGATCCGGAAGTGTATTGACTTGTACCACCCGTTGCATGGCTGCTTCAAACTCAGCATATTTTGCCTTTAGTCCGGGATTATTCTCTGCAGCTGCTTTCAGGTATTCATCCAGGTTTTGTGAAATACATGGATTTATGGTAGAGATAAATAGAAATATGTAGAAATAAGTTGTTTTCATTTCTGTGCTTTGGTTTTCAATGTGGAAGAAATAAAGTTGTTCAGTTTTACTTCCAGAGATTTGTATACTTCTTGTATAGAGTTGAATATGGCCTGATCGATAACCTTTCTTTCGATCATCAATTCTGCCCAATGCTGACAGGCTTCTGAAAGAGATCCTCTTGATATATGATAAAACCTTACTTTATCAAGATAATGGTAACGAGCATATCCTTCTGAAATATTAGCTCCTACCGAATCAATCGAGCGAATGAACTGATCTCCCATAATTTTCTTTTCCTCATAATTCAGTTTGGAATATATTTCCCAGGCTAAAGCTGAAAGTTGTCTCGATAATTGATAAACCTCCAGATCTTTAAGTGTGATATATGTTTTTGTTTCCATTTATTGCAACTTTATTTCTATCTATTTCCATTTACATCAACCTTATTTTTATTTAGCTTCCTTTCCTCCCTCAGGCAATAAAGTACCGGAACAATGAAGTAGGTGATAGACGCTA
This sequence comes from Flavobacteriales bacterium, assembly GCA_020435415.1. Classification (NCBI taxonomy): domain Bacteria; kingdom Pseudomonadati; phylum Bacteroidota; class Flavobacteriia; order Flavobacteriales; species Flavobacteriales bacterium. The sequence continues at coordinate 9,725 of JAGQZQ010000081.1, read as the reverse complement.
CGATCATACCTCCAAATGCAGGAATAGCCATCGGTATCATGATGTCAGCTCCACGACCGGTTGAAGTCAGCACCGGCAATAAAGCAATGATGGTGGTAGCCGATGTCATAATGGCTGGTCGTATTCTCCTTAATCCGGCCTCCACGACTGCTTTTCTGATTTCCGGCACCGTATTGGTTTTGTTCCTTGCAAAGCTCTGATCGAGGTAGGTCCCCATCAAAACACCATCATCAGTGGCAATGCCGAATAAGGCAATAAATCCTACCCAAACAGCTACGCTCAGGTTGATGGGATGCATCTGAAATAGTTCCCGGAGATTGCTGCCGAATATGGAGAAATTAGCGAACCACCCCTGTCCGTATAACCACAACATCAGAAATGCTCCGCTAAAGGCCATGGCAATACCGGTAAAAATCATCAGCGAGGTACTTACCGAACGGAACTGGAAATACAGGATGAGGAAAATGATGACCATCACCAGTGGCACGATGATGGACAACCGCTTTTCTGCCCTCACCTGGTTTTCATAGCTGCCTGAGAATTTGTAGCTCACACCAGAGGGAACGACCAGTTCTCCCTGATGAATTTTGTTCTGAATAAAGCGTTGTGCCTCGTTCACCACATCTACTTCAGCATAACCTTCCTTCTTATCCAGCAGCACATAACCAACCAGGAAGGTATTTTCACTTTTGATCATTTGTGGGCCACGAACGTAGGTTACATCCACCAGTTCACCCAATGGAACCTGTACCCCGACGGGTGTAGGGATAAGTACTTTTTTCAATTCATCAGGGTCATCTCTTAGTTCTCTTGGGTAGCGTACCCTGACAGGAAATCGTTCCCTGCCTTCCACGGTTGAAGAAATCTTCATCCCACCGATGGCCGTTTCAATGGTCTGTTGAACATCATCAATGCTCAATCCATATCGGGCAATGGCATCACGGTTAATATTCAGGTGCAGGTATGGTTTGCCTACGATGCGATCTGCGAACACGGCTTCAGACTTTACCGACGGTACTTCCCTCAAGATCCCTTCAAGTTTCATCCCGAAGTCTTCAATGGTTTTCAGGTCAGGGCCAAACACCTTGATCCCCATAGGTGCCCGCATACCCGTTTGGAGCATGACCAGTCTGGTTTCAATGGGTTGCAACTTTGGTGCGGACGTTACACCGGGAATGTTGGTCACCTTTGCGATCTCCTTCCAGACGTCGTCCGGTGAATGAATATGTGCTCGCCAGTTGCGGAAATACATTCCGGATTTATCAGGTATTAACTCATCAACTGTAATGCCCTGTGTCAAGGCTTCTTCATTGGTTAATGTATCTCCTGAAGAAAGAGTAAACCTATTCTGGTGATCGACCTTGAACCTGACCCTGTGGCCTTTTTCATTCACCATGTATTCCGGTTTGTAATTGATGATATTCTCATACATGGAAATAGGGGCGGGGTCCAGTGCAGATTCCACCCGGCCCATTTTGCCTACAGATAGTTCAACCTCCGGAATATTCGCCAGCAGCATATCCAGCTGTTGGACCACCCGCTTGTTTTGCTCGATTCCTGCATGAGGCATGGACGTGGGCATGAGGAGAAAACTCCCTTCATCCAGAGAGGGCATAAATTCTTTGCCTGTTCCGGGAAAGTTATGCGCCATTGTTGACCACACCGATGTTGTGCGGATATTGATGTCGAGTTTGTCAAAACCTTTGGCTACAAAACCGAAGACGTTGACGAAGCCAACCCAGATAATTGTTCCCCACAGAATTATGAAGGCAGGGATCAGTAGAAACTTTCCTTTGTTAGCCAGACACCAATGAAGGATGCGGGTGTAATAACGTTCCAGCAGGTAAAAGGAAAACAGGACGGTGAATACAATGAATGCAACAAAAAGGAAATTCAATAGTAGTGACTTGCCAGCTCCCAGTGGCATCCAGTAATCAGCCAGTAGCCATGTCACCGATATCACAGAGATGATCAGGGTTGATGATGTAATGATTTGATGAATCAACCTTATCGCCCTGTACGTCTTTCAGTAAATTAAAAACGCCAAAAGTGGTCAAGGTCCATCCTGCCCAGAAGTAGCCAAATAACAGAAGCATAACTCCTCCGAAAATCAGGACAATGTTTCTGATCCATCTTGATCTTTTATTTGTGAAACCAATACCAAAGAACCAATGTGCCAGGGTGGGTAAAATGATCAGTGCCACGATAAGGGAGGAGACCAATGCAAAGGTTTTGGTAAATGCCAGTGGCCGGAACAATTTTCCTTCGGCTGCTTCCATGGTGAATACGGGAATAAAACTCACAATGGTCGTGGATACAGCGGTTACAATGGCTGAGCTAACTTCAGCTGCTGCATTATATATCGTATCTATGAGTTTTTGTCCGGGTGGGACTTCATCCAGGTGTTTGATGACGTTTTCTGACAGGACAATGCCCAGGTCCACCATTGTTCCTATGGCAATGGCAATTCCGGAAAGGGCCACAATATTAGCGTCTACTCCGAAGTAGCGCATGGCGATAAAGACCATCAGGATCGCAATGGGCAACAAACCGGATATTAAAATTGAGGCACGTAGATTCAGCACCATTACAATGACCACCAGAATGGTAATAAGCAGTTCCAGTGAAAGCGCTTCCTCTAAAGTTCCAAGCGTTTCGTGAATGAGTTGGGTGCGATCATAAAACGGTACAATGGTGAGCTGGCTTTCAACACCATTGGCCAATGTCTTCTTTGGTAACCCGGGAGCTATTTCGGTTATTTTTTCCTTGACACCATTAATCACTTGTAATGGGTTGGAGCCATATCTGGCAACGACAACACCGCCTACCACTTCCGCGCCATCTTTATCCAGCAACCCTCTTCTTGTAGCCGGTCCCAATGTAACTACCCCAATGTCTTTGATGCGAATAGGCACATTGTCATGAACAGCTACCACAGCCTTCTCCAGGTCTTCGATTGATTTGATATAGCCTAACCCCCTGACCAGGTATTCAGCCTGATTGATCTCAATGGTTTTGGCTCCCACATCCTTGTTGGATTTTTTTACTGCCATCATCACCGAGTGCAGCGGTATGTCATACACCTTCAGTGCATCGGGATTGACATCAATCTGGTATTCCTGAACAAAGCCACCGATGGAAGCCACTTCTGATACGCCGTCAACCGCATTTAAACCATACTTGACAAAGAAATCCTGGACCGTTCGTATCTCATGTAAATCCCATCCGCCGGTAGGGTTACCATCTTTGTCCCTGCCCTCCAATGTGTACCAGTATACCTGCCCTAACGCCGTAGCATCCGGACCCAATGAGGGTTGAACGCCATCGGGTAATAATCCGGAAGGCAATGAGTTGAGCTTTTCCAGTATGCGGGAGCGGGACCAATAAAAGTCTATGTCTTCATTAAAAATGATATAGATGCTGCTAAACCCGAAGATGGAAGAGCTGCGGATAGACTTTACCCCTGGAATCCCTAACAAGGAAGTGGTTAACGGATAGGTTATCTGATCCTCAATGTCCTGCGGAGACCTGCCCATCCACTGTGTAAACACGATCTGTTGATTTTCTCCGATGTCAGGAATGGCGTCTACGGCTACCGGATCAGACGGCAACAGATCGAATTTCCATCCGAAAGGTGCAGTTACCAACCCCCAACCGACAAATAGAATAATGACTAAGAGTGTGACTAACTTGTTATCAAGAAAGTAACGAATGATACGATTTAACAACAGGATGATGATTTAATGGTACAACGACATGACGTTTGCCCACATCAAATACATAGGCACGTTGTGAAGGATGGGTGTTATTTATCAACCATCACAACATCAAATCATCTTGCCATCAAATCAGGAAGGACTGAACAAGGACTGGGATGTCCCGGCTTAGCAAAGGCGGAGAGTAGTTCAGATACTGGATCTGTTCTCGTTCATGGGAGGTGTAAAAGGAAAGATAAGTGGAAAAGAATGCGGAAATAAATTCCGGGCTGATGTTGGCCTTGATATTCGCAGGTGGATCGTAGTTGTTCTCCACACTGATCCGGAGGTACTTGTTTTCACAACACCTCTTTCTTTTCACTGCTTGCTCTTGCGAGAAATCTTTGCAGGGAGTGTCCATGGTGGCCATTCCACAACCAAGCTCATGAGGCCCCAGTGAAAAGGCTGTTTTCACTGCTTTCCCTCCGCAGTAATGCTTGCCCAGTGTAATACTAAGATTGGAGACAAGCATTAATACTGCAAGAAATATGGCAAGGCTTTTTGTCATGAATCTGATCCTTAAAAACGAAAGTACAAGTTTATTATGAACGGAAAAATGATGAATATCATCTTTCTTTGAAGAATGTTGGGTTTGTCAATATTAATAGACCATCTCATTAGCAACAGCCTGCCAACCCTTCGTAGGCCAACGTACAGGCAGGTGGGTATAAGGTGTGAGCATACCGGGAGGTGAAAATTGGATCGCGAAAGCTTACGGTTTGGACCTGTATGCCGTTGCCGCATGCGCAAATGGTTTATCCTTTTGATATTTCTACCCTCCTGTGGGGCAAGAAGGTAGTAATGCGGGCTTCTGTTTCGCACTACGGATATTCTTAACTTTAGCATATGCGTACATTCTTCGTGCGGTTTACATACCTGGTTATGGTTTTACTGGCAATGACGGATTCAGGCTATGGTCAGAATGTTGTCGGGCCTTTTTCTCTCCGATGGTCTACTTTTCTTAAGGCAACGTCAGTGGGTACGCTGAATGAAGTATCGGATGTTGCCGTTGATTCCGCTGGCTTCATATATCTGGCGGGACGCTGTGATTCTACCATGCCGGTTACTCCCGGTGCTGCACAAACGCAGTTCGGAGGTTCGGGTAATTATGGTAGCGATGCTTTTGTGGCAAAACTAACCCAGGATGCCAAGAGCCTGATATATGCGACTTACATAGGTGGATCCGGTGACGATTATGCCAATGCCATAGAGGTGAATGCCAATGGGGAAGTATTTATTACCGGGCATACGGCTTCCACGGATTTTCCCACTACATCGGGCGCTTTTCAATCAACCAGCATTACCGGACACAGCGCATTTGTGGTGAAGCTGAGTGCCGACGGGTCAAAAAAAGTATGGGCAACTCATCCCGGAGGTCTGGGCGATGATACTGGCGAGGATATTGCCGTTAACTCAATGGGTGAGGTTTATGTGACCGGTCGCACCACATCACTGAACTTCCCGGTTTCCCCGAATGCCATACAACCCACCAATGGTGGAAAAGATGATGCTTTTATTTGTCAGCTCGATAGCTCGGGTGGCACATTGTTATTTGGCAGCTATTGGGGTGGTGCTTCAGATGAACATGCTTATGGATTGGCATTGGGGAACAATGTCTTGGTTGTTGGAGGGAGAACCTCGTCGGCAGACTATATGGTCAGCCCATTTGCTGTTCAAAAAACCTTGAAGGGCAGTCAGGATGGATTTCTTCTGGCAATTGATCTGGCAACAAAGAACATTCGGTTCTCAACCTATCTTGGTGGCAGTGATTCCGAAGTGATCAGTCAGATAAAATCGGATAGCGTTGACAATGTGATTGTGACCGGCAACACCTCTTCTTCCGATTTTCCTGCTTCCCCAGGCGCCTATCAATCAACCCTGAAAGGTCCGGAAGATGCATTTGTAGCTCGTTTGACATCCAATGGTGTGCAATTGGATATGTCCACCTATTTCGGTGGGGTGGGCAATGATCAGGGACAGGATGTACAAATTGATGCCGATGGTTCCATTTATCTTGCCGGCCAAACGGACTCAGAAGACTTGCCCACAAGTGGAAGATCGTATCAGTCATCACATGCCGGCGCCCAGGATATTTTCCTGGCACACCTGAGTCGCAACGGCACCCAGGTGGATTGCGGAGGCGTCACATACATAGGTGGCACAGGCAATGACTTTATGGTTCGCACAGCGCTTATTCCTGGACTGCAAACAGGTTTGATCGTTTCCGCAACCTCAACTTCCTCTGACTTCCCTTTGACGGCGAATGTATACGAATCAAAAAAGATCAATGGCAAGGGGTATCAGCCGGCGGTGATGAAATGGAACATCATGCCGGACACGATTGAGCAGGCAGGAACGGTTATATGCAGCGGAGACAGCACCCTGATCATGGCCACGGATAGCGCGGGATGGTACTTGTGGACATCGCCCGAAGGTATAGATACCTCGACAGTACCGTACATTGTGATTCACCCCGCACAATCCGGGTCTTACCTGGCTGCGGGGATGGACGGGGCATGTATTTCTTTTCTTCAAAAGTTTCAGGTAAATGTTAACGACCCGATTGCTGATGCCGGAAGAGACACAATTATCGTAGCTGGAGGAAAGGCACAACTCAGGGGATTCGGAGGTACATCTTATCAATGGATGCCGTCCACAGGTTTGAGTTGCACCACTTGTCGTGATCCGGTTGCAACACCGGATTCAACGACAACTTACCGGTTGATTGTTAGTGATTCCATTGGGTGCAAGGCGATGGATTCGGTTACCATATTCGTTGCCAGATGTAATAAAGAAGCCGTTCGTTTTCCAAACGTATTCACTCCGAATGACGATGGGTGGAATGATCATTTCGGTATAAATGGCTTAGTGAAAAGCTTTGAGATGGAAGTTTATAATCGTTGGGGACAATTGATCTACAGGTCGGACAGCGATCAGGATGTGTGGGATGGCCATGTCCATGGACGACCTGCGGCGGAGGGGACCTACTATGTAATTGTAACAGGGGAATGTTACGGTAACAATCATTTTATCCGAACAGGCTACCTGACACTGATCCGGTAACCGGTGGGTATTTTACCGGATCAATATCCTGGCATGGGCTTGCCGGGTATCGGAGGTCATTTGCAGATAGTAAATGCCAGGGGCAATGGAATGTTTCAGGTCAATGTTTGTTGACGACTGCCTGGCATTTTCAAATACCATTCTGCCTTCCAGGTCAAATATCCGGATGTGAAATGACTGGTTTTCTTTCCATCCGTTTATGGTGAACATCCCTTCACTGGGGTTTGGAAAAACACATAAGGTTATCTCGGAGGATACCTCCCCGATGGAGGTGGTTTGTGTTTCATCAAACATCTTCTGTTTCGAAGCCAGGCCACATTTATTGCTTACAAGCAAGCTCACCGGGTAGGTGAATATGTCATCATCCTCCAGGTACGTATGGGTAATGGTGACCGGCGCAGTTGTATCAATGGAGGTGCCATCTCCGAATTCCCAGTAGTAATGCTGTCCGTCTTTGTCCAGTGGTGTGAAGTATCCTGTTCTTTTTGATTGGGTGTATGTGAACTCTCCCGTAGGGATGCCCAGGTCTTCGACCAGGATACTCCTGGTTAGGGTATCGCTTGCAGAACCATTATAAGCAATGAGCTGTACTGCATACGTTCCCAGGCTATCAAACTTATATTCCGGAGCTGGCAGATCAGAGGTGCTTCCATCCGGAAAAATCCATTGGTAATGGTCTGCACATCCTGAGCGAGTAGTGAAACGCATGCCGTTACTGGTACACGTTTGTATCGCAAAATCGGCGTACAGGCTGTCGCCGATGGTTAAGTCCGATGTAATCGCCACCACATGTCCGTTGTCGGCCATCAGCTCAACGGTATATGTTCCGGGTGTGTCAAAGTAGTAGGATGGTGAAATTGAGTCGGAGGTGAAAATGGTATCGCCGTTGATATTTGTAACGGTCCACATATAATTGAAACCAAGGATCGTATAATTCTCGAAATGAGTTGTGTCTCCGAAGCAAAGCCCGGAAACGGAAAAGGCGGGGTTGGGTGGTGAATGTGGTGCTACACCGGAATTATCGCCATCGTGACGGAACACGTATGAGGATAAGGACAAAGTACATGCAAGAAGCAGGAAAGTATATTTAGCCTTCATAAGATTACATTGATGCGAGTCGGTTACATCTCTTTGGCATGCTAATATGAGCTACCCTTTTCATGATAACCTGCTTCATGGTGTCGGCCTCCGGTTTTTCAAATTATCAGAGACCCGCATACATATACTGCAGCGATTCCAAGATTATTAATTTTTGGTCAGAATCACAACATGTTTATTCCTTGTTGGGCAAAGGCGCAACCTTCGTCCGGCCATCTCATCGGCACCTGCACACTGTTTTTGCGTGATTAACTTCGCTTTGCTCCGTTGATCCCGGGTAGGGGGGCTGCAGTGAAGTAAAGGCCCTGCGGATTTAGACCTGTATGCTGTTGCCATATGCTCACACTGTATTTGCGGACTTTGTCCGCCGAAGTCCGCATAATATCTGTTGAAAACCTTATGGGAAATGCATAAAAAAGCCCGCCGTCGTCCCGTAAAAACGGGACTATGGCGGGCGAAGGCGGGCACACGGTTACAAGTTTCGAACCGGTTTCGGGAAGGGTTGGGGGTGATAAATGCTATTTTTACATGATGACAAGGGCTAATGACTTCCCTCAAATGACCGTAGATGAGTCTACAGGATGAGATTTGATAAACAACTGACCTCACAATGAAATTACCCCGTTACCCGCTTGCCTCGGACAATAAACTGACCACCTTTGAATTCATTAGCTCAGGGCCGGGTGGTGAAATTCCCAAGCTGGTGCAGTTCACCCCGACCAACCTGAAAGATGTATACAACCTGGCCTTTGGCGATAAGGATCAGAATACTGGCGGGATCAATGACAAGGTGATTTCAAATAATGGCGACAGCGAGCAGGTGTTGGCTACGGTGGTAGCCACTGTTTATGCCTTTACCGACAAGAATCCCGATGCATGGGTATATGCCACCGGAAGCACCACAACCAGAACCCGGTTGTACCGCATGGGTATTGCAAAGTACCTGTCTGAAGTGAAAAGCGACTTTGACATATATGGAGAGATGGAAGACGGATGGGAACGGTTTCGAAAGGGAAAAGAATACCGTGGATTTTTGGTAAAGCGGAAAAGTCCGTAACTTTATGACATGAAGATCAAGGATCTGAATAAGAAGAAGGTGCCCATTGTTAAGGTCGACAAGACCCTTAACAAGTTCAGCGACAAAGTACTTTTTCCTGAAAAATTGGAAAAAGCCAATGAAATGTTGCGTACCAGGGGACTTCCTAAGCTCGGAACAAAGTAACGATCATTCGGCCTGCCCATAAGAGCGGGTCCAAAGGCCCATCAACCGAGGCATTCATGGCGCCATAACTTTGAATGCCTTTGGTTTTTTTACAGCCATCTTACACACAAATCTTCTGTATAGTAAAATACCAGTAGAATACTGGTAATACCTATCAAAGGGATTCGAACCTTTAAGTGATTGGTATTGAATTTCTTATTGAAAGAACAGGGTTTGGCAACTATATGTTCGAACCTTTGCCCATGAAAAAGCCCTTGAAAATGAAGTGCTTTCAAGAGCTGTCCCAATTTGTGGAGAGGGAGGGATTATTCCATGATCCCATAAAGGGAGTTCCTGCATCAAAAGGCAAACCCTTCTTCATCGGGTTTCTTTTTTGTTTTTCAGTCTACGGCCTCAAGCCTCGGCGGCTTGGACCGTTTCCTTCAAAACAAAAAACCCCGCTAAATAGCGGGGTTTGCCTTTTGATGCGGGCACACGGTTACAAGTTTCGAACCGGTTTGTGGAAGGGTTGGAGGTGATTACAGATGATTTTACTTTATAAAAAGCAACTGTATACGGGAAAAATAATTTGGAGCAAAGAACCTTAA
>JAGQZQ010000080.1 GCA_020435415.1 Flavobacteriales bacterium | reverse complement strand
CGTTGTACTCTGTATTATTCGGTTATATCGTTCCTCTCGTGTTTCATAAAGCAGGTTGCCAAGAATGGCTTCCTGTATACTTCTGTCTTCCAATATTCTTTGCAACTGTTCTGTTAAGTAAGGCCTTACATCTTTTGGAGTACAGGTCAGTTGTTCAACAATATCGGTGCGGTTATCCAGAACATAAACAATATCTTCCAGGTCATGACTGGTTCTGGGGTCTTTTGCCCCTCTGTCATTAAATGCTGTGAATTTGGAAGCCAAAAAGTAGGGTAACGGAAGTATTTGCACCTGCTGATCTTCGATTTCTACGGTTATCTTTTGAGTAAATCCGGGTGCAAACCATGGATTAGCTGGTGCCCAGCCGATCGCCTTGGTGCTCATGACATCTACTTTGATATCTTCATATCGGAAGCGACAGATCACGTTATCTTCCGGTGATTGAGTAAAATTCTTCTGAATTAGTTCTTCCCTGATAGCTTCCAGCTCACCTAAAGTTGCAATAGCCAGGCTGATGTCCACATCTTTTGTCGGTCGCACATCATCTGCTGCGGGGTCGTTGATATACAGGCTTACCGTTGCACCACCAACATACACAACCTGGCTGTTCATTTGTCCCAGAGCAAGAGCAATTTTATGGAGGACGGCCCTGTTAATGGTCGTGTTTTTTAACATATCCGGTCTTTCAATTCTTTAATGGCCATGTTTTTTTCTCTTGCACGGCCAACACGGAGTGCATCTGTCAATGCCAGTAAGGCGTATAGATTTTCATCTTCAGATACTGCCTGCGGTGTAGTGGCATATAGAGGAGTAATGCCGTGACCTCTTACCTGTCCCTTTGCATAAGGCCAGACGTAGTTTTCATCACTACTTATCAAATCATGTAAGGGTGCTGCTGAATGTGCAGTAGGTAAGCCTCTGACCACCGCTCCGGGTTTGACCGGAAATACCACTGCCAGTCCATATTGTAAAAAGTCCATCAATGCCTGCCGCATCACCTTTTTACCGCTATCATTCAACAGGCCGGCATATTTGGAACGGGCTACGGATTGGCTTACTTCACTTTGACTCATTTTCAATGCCTGAGCCAGGGGAATTTGTTGCCAACTGTCATTGTCAAGCGCAATGATCTTAAGCAGAATTACAATATCCTGCGGCTTCATGCTGTGGTTCGGTTGTCTCATTCTCCTTAGTATATCGCATATCGCAATATGCAATATTACAAATAAAATTAACTTGAAACAACCGGTATTCCTAAGAACTTTTTCATGTTACCTGGGGCAATGACTCAGACTAAAAGCTTGGGCGGGCTTCGAAACATAAAGCCCCCAATCATCATCGCCACCAAGCTGAATTCTTTATTGAAACTTCTCACCTTTGGCCAGCTTATCAATAATCTCTTTCATGCGTTTTTCTCTTGTCTCTTGTTTTTTTGCGGTCTGCAGGCGGAATCCGATGAAAAAAAGATTGGTCTTATTAAGGCCCCTAAAAAACGCTTCTGCTTTTTTGTTTTTGCCAAGTTCTTTCATAAAGTATTCCGGTATGGTCATCTTGCTTGGCGAGTCGTATGCTTTTTCCCAATTGCCGTTTGCCTTGGCTTTTTCGACAGCTTCTAACCCCGAAGGTCTCATCCGTCCTTCTTTGATCAATCTTTCGACATGTCCGATGTTTATTTTGGACCAGATGCTTTTTTCTCTTCTGGGACTAAACTTCTGCAGCCACGCTTGTTCGTCAAATGCTTGTTTCTGACCATCAATCCACCCGTAACAAATTGCGACATCAAGTGCTTCTGCATAGCTGACGGTCTTTATCCCGGAATCTTTCTTGAATATTTTAACCCAAAGTCCCTTTGAGTTATCGTGATTTTCTCCAAGCCAGGTCTCAAATGTTTCTGATGTTTTGAATGCTTTGGTGGGTATAGGATCTGGTTTGGTCATTAGGGGGGCGTTTTAAGTTCTGGTTGCTTGGCGTTGGCGCAGAACCCGTGCTAGTCGAAGTTATATTAATTTTATTGTCCATTTAAATTTTTCAAATTCTCTGCCTGCAATTTGATTTTGTGTCTTTGACTGATGGCAATTAAAGTCATAATAAAATCCATTGTGTTCTGCCTTCAAAGTCTTCAATTCAACTTTAAGTGGTTTGTCAATTTCGATATGTTCAAATAAATATTCAGCGTCATACTCATAGAACTTACAATTGCTAATCATTATAGGATCGTATCTTTTAACAACTGTAAAGTCTTTCAGCAAATGTGAAACACCATATTCTGACAATCCCATAAGCTCTTCAAAAGTTTCGTGTCCTAAATATTCAAGTTCATGTTTTGGTGTAATATTTAGAGTTATAGTCGGTGAGAAAACTCCTTTATATTCAGGTTTGTCTTGGTAGTACTTTGTCGCAATACAAATAGGATCTCCAAGTTCTTCCCATATTTCTTCTGCTGTTTCTTCAAGACCTTGTCCAATGATTTGTTCGCTTTTTATTTTCCCGAAGTCCGTTACTGATACAAATCCCCAATTATTTGGTTTCTCAAATAGAATTCCCAGTTTCTTGTTAACGTAAATGTTGTCATTAACGGCAACTGCTTTTAATGGGTCAATAGCAAGTCCCGCCAATGCGATACTTGTCAGTCGTATAAATTCTCTTCTGCCTATTCCCATATTCTGGTCGTCAATAATTGCCACTAACGGTTTGCAGCTACAAGAAGTTAACGATTTCGGATCTATATCCCCACCAATCTATCCGGATATGTGCAACCGAATAATCTCTTCACCTCCCAATATGATGTGAACCTCCACCCCCTCAATAGTCTTGAAAATGTAAGATAAAAAAACCGGGATTATGGCAAAATACCTGGCAGAAGGTATTTTGTTGCGTTCAGGGTTCAGGGCTCGTTTTTGAACGCGTATTTCCGTTTGACTTCCTCGTGTGGGGTTACGCGCCCTTCTTCCACGTCGCGAAGTCCACGTTGGATGCCTGCCTTTTGTTCCTCGGTCAGGTCGTCCCACCAGTCGTGATCTGCCGAGTCCTTTACCACCTTCAGGTATTGAATGGTGGTATCGTCTTCCAGGCTTGCCACCCATTTGATCAATTCGAGTTTTAATGTTTCCACTCCCATAGTGTTAATTTAATAAAACCTATGTAGTAAGAGCCATTTTGTTGCAATCTTGATACAGGGTGTGCCCCCCGCTTACCATTATCCTCTCTGCTTAATGCTACTCCCTGTATGCCGTATGCTGTTGCTGTATGCTGTTGCTGTATGCTACTTATGGTGTACGAATGGCAGGATCTGCTGCTCCAGCTTCTCCGTGGGTGAGGCCGCGGGCGCGATCAGGATCATCCCGGTCTCGTCGGTGAGGATGTATTGGGGGAGGCGGGGGAGATTGAAGTACATGGCCACTTCTGCTTTGTCTTCCGCAAAGAGCATTTGAAAGGGAAAGTGTCTTTCGGCATGGGTGTGCATGAAATCCTCGCGGTTCTCGTCCAGGGAGACGGCCACGAAGTTGAGCTTCTTGCCGTAGTCTTCATGGTAGCGGCGGAGCACTTCCATTTCGGCCAGACAGGCAGGGGAGGTGCTGATCCAGAAAATGAAATAGGTGGGTTTTTTATTTTCAGGAAGCAGCGGCATTTTATTTCCGAGGGTGTCTGTCACATGCAGGGCATGAATGGGGCCCCCTTCCACACTGCGGTCCAGGTAAGGGTGCACGAGGTTGGCCACTTCGCCCACCTGGGTGCCTGCCTTCAGGTTGGCGAAGTCGCGGATCATGTCCAGGATCAATAGCTTGTCGCTGCCGTTGGTGGCGTAAAGGGATATCAGGCCCCGGAGCGCCACCCAGTCGCGCAGCATGCCGTTGCCTACAAGTGAATCCGTTCCCAGCGTATCCAGGAAGGCACCGATGTTCTTTTGCAGCAGACTTTCCCAAAGGCCGCGGCCGGAAGACTTCATCATTTTAGACGGCACATACTTGGCCATGATCGCGTTGAAGGCATACATGTAGGAGATATGATCCGGGAGCATTTCCTTCCCGGTGAAGTCCTTGTAGACCAGGCTGGGGATGCTCACGCGGGCAATGAGTCCCAGTTCCGCCACCTCATAGAACATGTAGGTGCTGAGGTAGGGGTGAGGTGCTTTCTTCGATTCCGCCTCCACCTCTTTCAGGAAATCAATGATGATCTTTTGTCCTTCTTCTTTTCTGAGGAACTGTTTATTCACCGTCCGGAAGGAGGCGTACTTCTCATCAAATGCTTTGATCTGTGCATTCAACGACAGAGGCCCTTCCTTTTCGATCTCCAGGGGCATGGGATCTCCTTCTTCGGTGGTGTTGGAAGGATAGGTGAATGAATACGTGGCGTTGGGTTCTACGTGCAAGACTTTCCGTTGTCCGCCGATGTCGATGAATACCGCCCGGATCTGATCAAAATCCGTTTCGAACCGGAAGGTCCCGTCGGCTCCGATGACCTGTTGGTCCAGGGTCTTTTCCGTAAAAAGAAGTTGCTCCTGGTAAATTTTCAGATAGGCCTTCTCACCCACATAACCGGGGGCTTTCCCTTCAAGGATGGAGCCGGCCATCAGTTTGGCAGAGGTGGCCACGAAGAGGGCCAGGCATATGCAGGCTTTGATTTTCATTTGTTATCTGGCTGCCGGAATATGGATGGCGGAGGGAACGAATGCGCTGACATCACCGCCATGTTTAAGGATGTCACGCACTACCGTAGAGTTGATCGCATGAACGTGGGGTTCCGGAAAAACGGATACCGTTTCAATATCGGGAGCCATGGCATGGTTCATCGAAGCGATGGTCCGCTCAAACTCGAAGTCATTGGTGTTACGGATGCCACGCAGAATGAAGCGCGCGCCCACCTGTTTGCAAAAGGACACCGTCAGGCCTTCGTATACATCACACGTCACGCGGGACTCATTGGCAAAGGTCTCATCCACCCATGCTTTTCGTTGATCGATATCAAACATGTAGTTCTTGGCGGAGTTGTGTCCGATGCCTACGATGATGCGATCGAACACATGCAGGGCACGCTTTACGATGGACTCATGCCCAAGCGTGATGGGGTCAAAGGAGCCTGGAAATACGGCGATACGTTCCATGGGTTCAGGGTTGATTTGAGAAGATACTAAAATTAACACTTCCGTACTTTCGGTGTTGCTTAAAACGCGGGTGATCGTTAAACTGGTATGTTCCCGGATGTTCCAGGACCAGCCACCCATCGGGTTTCAGCCATTCATGTTCAAAAATCAGGCCGGGAATGGTGTCCAGGGAAGGATGCTCATAGGGTGGGTCCGCCAGGATCAGGTCGAAGGTCATGCGCCTGGACTTCAGGAAGCGGAACACATCGTCGCTGATCATGTTCACTTCTTCCCCGATGGTGTCAAAGGTTTGCTGGATGAACTTACAGCAGTGCCGGTTGTTATCCACACACCAGATGGGACCCGCGCCGGCGGAAGCACATTCGAGGGCCAGGCTGCCGGTCCCGCTGAACAGGTCCATGACCGCCATGCCGTCGGGTGAATGCTGGTGACGCAGGATATTGAACAGGGCTTCCCGTGCGAAATCCGTGGTGGGTCTCACCGGAAGATTCCCGGGCGGGGTGAACCTTCTGCCTTTGTATTTTCCGCCTATGATTCGCAAAGGAACTCGTGGTAAAGCGTAAAATACCGGTGGGCGGGAATGGATCTCAATGCATCACCTAACTTAAGCTGATCGGAGCTTTCTTCGAATACTGTCTGCGGAAGATACCTGGAAAGCAACTCATAAAGAGGAGAATCGCGGTGGATATCTCCGGCCAGTCCCACCTGCGTGTTTTCCGGATTGAGTTCCAGTTGCTCCATCGTGAAGAGCACATAATAAAGTACATCTTCAGGAACGTTGGTGACAAACGTATTGGCCAGTTGCAGCCCGGCGCCCTTGGTGACCAGGACATCGGCATGGCCTTCATGCACGTGAAGCAGCAGCCTGGGGCTGTCTTGATTCCTGTATCTTTTAAGCATCGATTCGATCAGTACCACCATGGGGTGGGAGATATGGATGCCCTTGAAGGTGTCGGTAAGCCAGGTCTTGTGGGATCTTGGAATGGCATACAACAACACCGCTTGTGCAAGAGGGCAGGGGTGTGCCATTACGGAATCTTCTTCGGAAAGGGGATGATTGAAGGCCAGTACATCCCTTGAAGCGTCTTCGCTGTAGATGCCTTTCGGTATCAATGTGAACTTTGGGGTGGCATATAGCACGCCGGCAGATGCAAGCCGGTCCTGTTTGATGCCGGTTTCGGTCCAGGCGTTCTTCCATCCGTCTTCCCGGTTGTTCGGGAAAAGTTGTTCCGTTGTAAGCGTGAATGTTCGGGAGGACTTATTCAGCAAGCTATAGGCGAAGCTCGCCTGATCCCATAACAGGGACAGGTGAAGATTCCCAAGCTCGGTATCTGCGGGAAAGCGACCCGAAGAAGACGTGGTGTTCGCTGGTGATTCTGAGGTTCTATTCCCAGTTTCCATTGGTGGAAGCCTCGGTCAGTGAGCCTACCCTTAACACATCGTATTTGTCGTACGGATCTGTGTCAACGGCTTCAAAGACGCTTACCTTCAAACCGCTCATTTCAATTTCACCCGCGGCGAGGGAGAATTTGGAACCGTTGGTGAAAGGAACATACTGCAATGAGTCAAAGGGGTAAGAAGTGCCACCGAGCAGGGAGTCCTTTACGGCCATGAATGTGGTGTCACGAATCACCTGCCCTGCGGCAACGGCCAGAGAATCTTCGATATCTCCCACGCTGTATATCACCATGAAGGAATCTTTCTGGATGAAGTTCAGAAGTTTGTCAAAGCTGTCCGCATATTTTTGATTCACCGACTTGTATGCGAATTGCGCGGTACGAATATCTTTCAGGCGCTGGATCACCTGGGCGTAGCGTTTTTCTTTTTCCTTGTTGAACCGGATGGGTTCTGCAATCACCTCTACCAGGTAGTATCCGAGTAACAGAATGGTGACGATCAGAACGATTTTAATGACAAATTTCATTGCAGCAATGTTAATGGGGTCAGAATAACTTTATTGTCCGTGTTTACGATTTGCGGCCAATGCAAAACTACAATAATCCGGGATTTTGCAAAAAAGTCCGCATTTAGGGTAAATTACTTCCGGCTTCATTTTGATCTGGGTAAATTCCTAGTAATCGATATCCAGGTCCAGTTGTTGCTTGAGTTTGTTGATGTTCGGATTCTTTTCGGCCATCTTTTCAAACTTATCCCTGGGCGTGTAGGGTGTTTCATCGGGTGCATCAATCTTTACCTCGGTGGTCAGCATCAGGGCGGATAATGCCAGTTTTTCCCTCAGGTAGCGGAGGATGTCCGACTTTTCCACTTCCAGGATTTCCTCCAGTGCCCGGTTGTCGAGCATCAGGTGGATGGTTTGTGAGTCCTTTATGTCCGGCAACCGTTTCAACATGGTGGCGCCGAGATTGCGCTTTCCGTTTGCCTTGGCCTGTTCCGCGAAATCCTTCCAATGCTTTGCCAGGTCTTCCTCGCTGAATGTGGGCGCTCCGGCAGGTGCGGTGGTGTTAACATCGGTAGACTCCCCGGCGTCATCTGAATCTGTATTTTTCGCGGATTCTGCCTCTTCGCTGAGGATGGTTTTTATGGAAATGGTATTGGTTTGTGTTGGTTGCTTCGGTTGGGCCACCGGTTTTGGTTGTTCCGGTTTAACGGCTTCCGGTGCCTTGACGTCTTCCTTCCGAACTTCCTGCACCGGTGGTTGGGGAGGAGGGGGTGTTGCTTCTTTGCGTTCCGCTTTTGGCTCTTCCTTGGCTTTTGGTTTGGCGGCGGGTGCGGGAGCTGCCGACCGTTGAACAACTTTGGCTTTCGGAGGACCGTCCTCTCCCGCAGCGGGAGATGTCAATGCAGTCATTTTCAGCAGCAACAGCTCCACCAGAAAACGTGGGTTCTTTGAGGTGCGATACTGGAGGTCGGCACTGTTGCCAAGGTCCAGGGCCCGCAACAGAAAGTCATAGGAACACTCGTTGGTCTGTGCCAGGTAGCGCTCGCGTATATTCTGACTGGCCTCAATCAGGGGGATCGTCTGAGGATCCTTGCATACCAGCAGATTGCGGATATGTTCATTGAGGCCGTTGATGAAGTTGTGGCCATCGAAACCGCGCCGTATCACTTCATCGAGAAGTAGCAATGCACCGGTCTGATCTCCTGTCACCACCTGGTCTATGACCTTGAAAAAATAATCGTGATCCAGGATGTTGAGGTTTTCGATCACTTCTTCATAGGTGAGGCGGTTGCCTCCGAAACTCACCAGCTGGTCGAATGTGGAGAGGGCATCACGGAGTGCACCATCAGATTTCTGCGCGATGATGTGAAGCGCCTCCATGTCAGCCTGGATGCCTTCGTGTTCTGCAACGAAGGCCAGGTGACGTGCGATGTCTTCCACCGTGACCCGCTTAAAGTCGAAGATCTGACATCTGGAGAGGATGGTGGGAAGTACCTTGTGTTTTTCTGTGGTTGCCAGGATGAACTTGGCATGGGCGGGAGGCTCTTCCAGCGTTTTCAGAAAGGCGTTGAAGGCCTGTTGTGAAAGCATGTGAACCTCATCGATGATATACACTTTGTATTTTCCTGCCTGGGGAGAGAACCGTACCTGGTCGATCAGACTTCTGATGTCTTCCACATGGTTATTGGAAGCGGCATCCAGTTCAAATACATTCAGGGATTTGCCTTCATTGAACGACTTGCAGGAAGAGCACGAATCGCAGGCTTCCCCTTCTTCGGTGAGGGATTCACAGTTGATGGTCTTGGCGAGGATCCGCGCACAGGTTGTTTTTCCCACCCCTCTGGGACCGCAAAAAAGGAAGGCCTGGGCCAGGTGATTATTTCGGATGGCATTCTTAAGGGTCACGGTGATGGCATCCTGTCCGATGACGGTCTCAAACCGGGAAGGTCTGTATTTGCGGGCAGAAACAATGAATTGATCCATGTTGTTGGGTTGGGTACGAAGGATTACAAAGATAGGAGTTTTAGTTGTTAGTCGATAGTCGTTAGTAGATAGTAGTTAGTGGGGGAGATCCCGGGTGAAGGTTTGCTGATGGTGGATGTTAGATCCCCTGCCTCGCCGGACAGGCAGGGGATCTCATGGCGTTACGGCAATATCAGTGCCCTTTGGATACGATAATTGGTCATTAGTCATCAACGTATTGACCATTCTGCAAGGGAAATTATGTTCAGTTTGTAAATGGTAGTACCGATGGTTAGGCGAAGGTTCCCGGATCATTGCGATACCGGGACAGGTGCACCTTCGTCTTGTTATCTTCAAAGCGTTCCGCTTTGGTATTTTTTATTGAGAACTCTTCTTCAGTACCAGCATTGTAAGCTATGATAAAAGAAGTAGCTTAAAGCTACAGGATAGACAGACGAAGGTGCAACCTTAGCCTAACCACCGGAGTTATATGTGTGATTTGGCGAGGAATTATGTGGTGATTTAGTGATGTATGATGTGATTATATGGTGATGTGTTAAGGATGTGATGTATACCGGCCGATATCTTATCCAACGAGCTCAGGTTGAAGTATTATGAGTTTCCTGCCTGGCCGGACAGGCAGGAAATCTATCGGCGTTACGGCAATGTCGATACCCTTTATTCATCACCTCCTCACATCGTGCATCATCCATCATCCATCATCCATCACCACATCATACATAGCACATCACCAAATCATGCATCCCCCCAACGACTATTTGCTAATTTATTTGTTTGGGAATAATCTTTTCGTACCTTTGCCGTCCTATTTTTAAGGATGTAAAACCTATGTCAGAAGTTAAAAGCAGGTATGAAACCGTATTTATTATGACGCCTGTGCTGTCAGAAGAACAGCTAAAGGAAACGGTTTCCAAATACAAAAGCCTTCTAAAAAAGGAGGGGGCCGATCTCATCCACGAAAGTAAGTGGGGTCTCCGCAAGCTGGCTTATCCCATCCAAAAGAAGTCCACAGGTTTTTATCACCTGTTGGAGTTCGCCGCACCTGGCGATGCCATTGATTCGGTTGAGGTGGAACTTAAGCGTGACGAGCGGGTACTTCGCTTTCTGACTGTGAAGCTCGACAAACATGCAGTTGCCTATAACGAGCGTAAGCGTGAGAAAGGCAAGAAAGAAGTTCAGCCTGAAACAGAAGAGGCGTAAACCAAATCAAACCGTTAGTTAATGGCACAAGATTCCGAGATCCGGTACCTCACCCCGCCGACAGTAGAGATCAAGAAAAAGAAATACTGTTGGTTCCAGAAAAATAAGATCCAGTATATCGATTATAAGGATCCTGACTTCCTGTTGCGTTTTGTGAATGAGCAGGGCAAGATCCTTCCACGCCGTCTGACCGGTACTTCGTTGAAGTATCAGCGCAAGTTGGCGACGGCGATCAAAAGGGCACGCCACCTTTCTTTGCTGCCTTACGTAAGTGATATGCTTAAATAAGTTCGCACCATGGAAATCATTCTGAAAGATTACGTAAAAGGCCTTGGCGAAAAGAACGACATCGTTCGTGTGAAAGATGGCTATGGTCGCAATTATCTGATCCCTCAGGGTCTCGGTGTGATTGCAAATGATATTAACCGCAAGGTGCTTGATGAGAACCTGAAGCAATCGGCCCACCGTGATGCGAAGATCCGCCAGGAAGCTGAAGAGCTGGCAGGTATGCTGAAAGACAAAGTGTTCAAGATCGGTGCCAAGGTAGGTGAGAAGGGAAGGATCTTCGGTTCCGTGACCGCACTTCAGATTGCCGATGCGATCAAAGAAGCCGGTTTTACCGTGGACAGAAAGAACATCAGCATCAAAGAAGAACCCATCAAAGAACTCGGTACTTACTCAGCGGATGTTCGTCTTCACAAAGAAGTACACAGCACCGTTCAGTTCGAAGTGGTAGAAGAATAGATTTTTGATCATCGACCCCCATCTATGATCAAGGCCCCCCGTACAACGGGGGGCTTTTTTTATGCGGTCGGTTGATATTGAACCACAAATGCACTCAGGAAACAAAAGGTCTGTATGAAACGGTTTGTGATCATGTCATGGATAAGCGTTATCTCTGCCTGTGCTTCAAACCCTGAAATAATCAGGATTCACGGCAAGTGGAATTTTTTTGAATCGGATGCAATGATGTGCGGTGACTGCATAAAAAACTCACCCCGGTGTTGCGTGTTTGCATACAACGGTAAAAGATACTTGCGAGCAGAATCCTATGTACTCGATAAGGAAGGACGGATTGATTCAGTTTATTCATATACAAATCCACTGGGTGTGAATATTATGGCGCTGAACGAGATGAAATATCTTATCGGAGCGGATACGTCAGAATACTTTAAGTTAGGTAGTGTAGAAATCAGCTGGGATGCCAGGCAAAGGTTAATTAGGGATTGCCAAAGATCGGTTAGGCAGTTTACCATAGATGCCGAAAACAATTATCTGGTATTGACGGAAAATGGTAAACTGACGATTTATGAATATGTGATAGAGGAATAAAGTCAGTTATTGGTCTAATTGCCGCTACCATATTTATTCCAAAGATTATAGAACGCAGTTGGACTTCTGTATGCTGTTGCTGTCAACTACTCAGTTCGCAAAGCTTCGATCGGATCCAGCCTGGAGGCTTTCAGTGCAGGCAGCAGACCGGCGATCAGTCCGGTGATCACACATAGCAATACGCCGATGGTCATCCACAACCAGGGGATGATGAAGCCACCACCGGTGATCATGGAGATGATGTTACCTACCAGGATGCCGATAAAGATGCCCACGACACCCCCGATCTGGCAGATCATCACCGACTCGATCAGGAATTGCCACAGGATGGCTTGTGAGGTGGCGCCAAGGGCCTTTCTTAAACCGATCTCCCGGGTTCGCTCTGTCACCGAAACCAGCATGATATTCATCAGGCCGATCGCTGAACCGAGCAATGTGATCAATCCTATAAACGTAGCGATGATGGCCACAAAGCCCAGACTTTCGATGAGCACGCCGGCCAGGCTATCGCTTTTCGTGATCTCAAAGGTGCTGTCTTCCCCGGGATGAACACCGCGGATGATCCGGAACAGGCCGGTGGCTTCCCCGATCGCTACATTCATCTGCTCGACATCATCTGCCTTGACCTCCAGGACAAAGTTCATATCCTGACTTCCATAGTTCTGGCGCACATTCTGTACCGGTAGCAAGGCAATCCGGTCGCCACCGAATCCCAGGCTTGATCCCTTTTCTTTAAGCACGGCGATCACAGTGTACATGCCTGCACCGATTTTGATCTGTTTGTTTACCGCTTCCGCTGCATTTTTGAATAGCGTTTCCGCGATCTCCTTGCCGATGATGGTATGCCGTGTGCCGTAGATCACCTCCTGCTTTGTGAAGTTGCGGCCATATGATAATTCATATCCGGAGGTGGTCAGGTATTCCGCATCCACCCCGAAGACGGTCACATTCGGGTTTGTTTTTTCTGCGCCATATTTCAATGTAGCGATCCGGGTGCCAATAACGGTGGCGGAAACAGTGGCCGGGAAAGAAAAATTTTCCTTGAATGCCATGGCTTCATCATAGGATATGGGTTCATACACCTTCGGGCGTTCTCCGCCGGAGCCGATCCTGATGGCGAGGCCGCGGTTCCTGATGTTGAAAGTATTGGCGCCCATGCTTGCGAAATTGTTGTTCAACGTCTGCTTCAGGGCGTCAATGGACGTAAGGATTCCCACCAGGGCGGTGATGCCCATGGCAATGATGGCTATGGTCAGTATGGTTCGCAGGAGCGTGCTCCGGATAGACCTGAGCGCGATCCGCATATATTCTTTGAAATATGAATTGTTCATGCCTCGGTGAATTGAGATTCAAAGAATGACCAAACAGGATCGCCCGCCGGAACCGGAGCCGTAATGGTCATCGGTTCATTTCGGACGGGATGCTCAAAGTTAATGGTTCTGGCGTGAAGGTGGATGGAAGCATCGTTGTTGCTTCTGTTAAATCCGTATTTGAGGTCTCCTTTGATGGGGCATCCCATGTGGGCCAGCTGAACCCTGATCTGGTGGTGCCTGCCTGTGACGGGCTCCACCTCCAGCAGCGTGTATGTGTCGCTATGGCCAAGCACCCTGTACCTTGTGACGGCCTCTTTGGCATCCGGTGTTCCGGCTTTCACAACGTAGGACTTATTCTGCTTCTGATTCTTCCGGAGATAATGCCTGAGCTCTCCCTCCATTTGCTCGGGTCTGTTCTTCACCACAGCCCAGTACGTCTTTCTGACCTTCTTATCCCGAAAGCTCTGATTCATCCGGCTCAGTGCTTTCGAAGTTT
Organism: Flavobacteriales bacterium; assembly: GCA_020435415.1. Taxonomy (NCBI): domain Bacteria; kingdom Pseudomonadati; phylum Bacteroidota; class Flavobacteriia; order Flavobacteriales; species Flavobacteriales bacterium. The sequence goes on along the minus strand of JAGQZQ010000080.1, from coordinate 1,848 downwards.
TGGTAAACAGCACCACGCCGCTTACCGGCCGGTCTATCCGGTGGGTAACGCCAATGAAAGCTTTTCCCGGTTTCTTGTGTATTCGTGCGAGGTAGTTTGCGACGGTCTCGCTTAGCGGATCATCGCCGGTCTTATCGCCCTGCACGATGTCCGATGCGCGTTTGTTTACGACGATCAGGTGGTTGTCTTCATACAATACCTCCGGGTCAGTGTCGGAATCAGTATTGCTCCTGGTCATTAGGGAAGTCCTTGGATTTTATATCGTGGCAGTATGCTTCTACCGCATTCTTGATATCGTCGTGAAGATTCATATACCTGCGGAGAAAGCGGGGACTGAACTCTTTGGTGATGCCCAGCATATCATGCAGTACCAGTACCTGGCCATCTACCCGGTTACCGGCGCCGATACCGATCACCGGGATGTCAATGCTTTCGGAAACCTTTCTGGCCAGATCTGCGGGAATCTTTTCGAGAACAATACCGAAACAACCGGAGTCCTGCAGGATCTGCGCATCTTCCAATAACTTCTTCGCTTCTTCCTCTTCCCGGGCGCGCACAATGTAGGTCCCGAATTTATAGATCGACTGCGGAGTCAGTCCGAGGTGTCCCATCACGGGGACTCCCGTGGAAACGATGCGCTCAACGGATTCACGGATCTCGCGTCCACCTTCCAGTTTCACGGCGTGTGCTCCGGCCTCCTTCATGATCCGGATGGTGGAATTCAGGGCCTCTTTCGAGTTTCCCTGGTAGCTTCCGAAAGGAAGGTCTACCACAACGAGGGCACGTTCCACCGCTCTGATCACAGACGAAGCATGGTAGATCATCTGGTCCAGGGTGATGGGTAAGGTGGTCTCATGTCCCGCCATGACATTCGAAGCGGAATCGCCTACGAGGATGATATCCACACCGGCTTCATCCACGATCCGAGCCAACGAAAAATCGTAAGCCGTGAGCATGGAGATTTTTTCTCCGCGCCGTTTCATATCCTGAAGCACGTGGGTGGTAACCCTTTTAACCTGGCTTAAGTTCTTTGACATGGTGTTGGTTTCGGTTTGGCCTGCCTCGCGGGCGCGGTGCGTTTGGTTAGATGACAAAGCTACAAAAATACCCTTGTCCACCGGATTTGGTTTTATCAAAAGCATTCTTCAACTTTACACTTTCCCACTCCTTGTTGTAGCTGTCTGCGTGAAAGGAACGTCCTTATCACCTGGCTTTAACGATTAATTTATAACTTTGGCAAATGACCAGATTTAGTAGGATTGCGCTTTTTTTCCTGATAGGAGTTGGGGCGGTATCGTGTGAAACCGATTTTGATGTGAATGCCCCATACACGGAGACCACGATCGTCTATGCCCTGTTGAATCAGAATGACACAGCACACTATATAAAGATCAACAAAGCTTTTCTGGGTGAAGGCAATGCACTGGAGATGGCAACAGTCTACGACTCGGCCAACTATACAGGCCAGCTGGATGTTTACCTTCAGCAATGGGCATGGGGAAGCCTGGTCAATACATATCCGTTGGTTCCGGATGCGTCTATTCCCAAAGAGGATGGCGTGTTCTCAAATCCTTATCAGGTCCTTTACAAATCCACTGCAAGTCTGGATCCTGCCTCCGAATATAAGCTGATCATTTATAACAACGAAACCGGAAAAGAGATCACGGCCAGGACGCCTATCATCAATAAATTCAGCATCTCCAAACCCGGAACCTCGCCAGGAGAAAAGATCAATTGGGTGGCGGCAAATGCCAGGTATAGCGTAACCTGGAAGTCGGCCGAGGATGGAAAGTTATACCAGGTACGCCTGGGTTTTCACTACAGCGAAAAGCTGAGGGTGGCTCCTTT
>JAGQZQ010000079.1 GCA_020435415.1 Flavobacteriales bacterium | reverse complement strand
CCATTGATCTTCTACGATATAGAGGTAACCTCTGAAAAGTGCCGCTTCCGGATTGCGGGGCGTTACCAGAATCTTATTGATCTGGAGTCCATCTTCATAAAAAGTTTCCTCAAACGTATACTTGTACGAAAGGGGGGCGGTCGCTGCAAGGGGGGATATGAAAGGTTTTTCTCCGAGCTTGGGGATATTAAGGAGGTTCTGGTAGAAATTGAAATCGCCATCGGCAATGGTGGTATAGAACAGGTAGGGGTTATGTTCAACGCGTTGTCCGGAGCGATCACCTTCCGTTGAGATCTCCACCTGAACCGTCGCACCCTTTTTTTCCGCCAGGTCACGGTATGCTGTTTTCACCTCCTTGACCTGTCCACCAGGACCGTAATAGGAATACCCGTAAGATTCAATAAAATTCAGTCGTTCACGCTTCAGGAGACCGGGCAGGAGACTGTCTTTCCTGTCGATAAACTCCTTTTCCAGAGAAGCCTTGATGTACGTTTCACACTTATGTCCCCCGTATGCATTCAGGAAGTCGCGGCGTTTGTCTATCACCTTGCGCATGATCTCCATGGCGAGATCCCGTTTATTCTCGATCACCGTGATCTCGGCCAGATCCACTGCCTCATTTTTCAGCGTGACATCATGCGTGGCATTTCCATTGCGAATGGTCACCACTTCTATCTTCTTCTGGAAACCAACTGCCTGAAAAACGATCCGGTGCGTGCCATTTTCCAGCTCAAGGAAGTACATGCCCTTGGGGTTGGAAGCCACGCCATAAGTGGTATTCTCCAGATAAATACTCACAAACGGGATGGGTTGTCCACCTTCATCAGACACCGTACCGGACAGCTGAAAGGCTAGAACGGGTTGACATAAAAGGCACAGCCCAAAACATATATTCACGAATTGACGCACGTGAATGAGACGCCGAAGGAAGTAAAATGTTACAGCCACTCCGGCTATTGGTATTGACCGCCGGATTCCAGGGCCTGTTTGACGTGGGCCAGGTGATGCCGGCTATGCCAGCCGTAAAGTGCGGTCATCTCATACAAACTCACATCCGCATCCCTTTCCGGGTGAAAGAAAGTACGGTTGAAATCTTCAGGTGACATATGCTGCAACAGAACGGCCCATCGCATATGCAGGCCATAAAGAATTCCCAGGGAGAATACGATGGGTGTTGAAACATCCGGAAGTGCAGCCCAGCCGTCCTGATCATAAGGTTTGATCCTGGGGTTGTCTTCCGTAAGCGCCAGTTTAAATCGGGTGATGCCATTGCCGTGGCTATCGGCGCAATGGTGTATGACCTGTCGGATGGTCCACCCGTCCGGCCGATAGGGCCATTCCAGCTGTTCTTCTTTGATATCCTTCACAGCGGTCTCCAGGTCTCCGGCGAATGATTGGATAGAGAGAATATCTTTTGTGTGTTGCTCGGTATTTCCAGGTTCAAAACGGAAAGGGCGGATGGGGAAGGAGAGGTCTTTCATTTATTTGGTGATGTGTTATGTATGATTTGGTGATGTGGTGATTTGGTGATGTGCAGCCATTGCGCAAGAAGGTCCGGTAAATTCGTTATTAAACCAACAACCCTCAATGACCTAATTTCGTTCATTCTTCATTCTTCATTCTCATGTCTTATGTCTATTATCTATTGTCCATTCTCTCTCCGGCTTAAGTTAACAACCACCGAGAACTGATTCCTCCCAATTCCGGGGTATGGCTCATCGGATATAAATATATGGTAGCCGTAGAAAACATTCACTATGCCCAGTCTGCCAATTCCAACTTTGGGGGTAAAGCGCATATGACTGTCATGATCATTCAGGTAACCAAGTTCCAAACCCAGTGCCAACGCGGCGATGTTGAATTCGGTTCCCACATGCACACCAGGTATTCTCTGAGCCGGAGTATAAGAAAATGAAGCATAATGGGCGATGGAAGCAAACATCCTTTCGCTGTAAATGAACTTATGCCGGGCAACTCCCAGTTCACCAAATGCATAGAAATGATTCCCGGCACCAATCCGCAGCGCATAGCGGGGCTTAGACCACTCATAGTAGCCTTCCGGGAAAACCAGACTGTCATTGTCTTGTGCACTGACCGATGCGGAGCAGGCGATGACTATTACACATCCGAGTAAACCCGTTTTCCATCGGGCATAATAACCTGAATTATATTTATCGGCCTTTCTAAATCGCATCGTTCGGGTATTCTCAGGCAAAGGTATTTTATTCAGGCGGATTGGTTAATTTTCGGAAACAATAACCGCATCCAATGGACATCGAGCTCATCTTCAAAACAGGCGCTTTTATCATTTCGTTGGCACTATTATTCAAGGGGATTTACGAATATGCCCGGGCCCAGCAGTGGAAGAAAGCCGAATTGGTCTCACGGGAAGTCAAGGAGTTTCTGGCCGACTTCAACGTGAAGCGTGCATTGGTGCTGTTGGACTGGAATGCCAACCACCTTGCGCTGGACAAAGATGAGATGCCGGGAAACACCACCATGAAATTCGACGATGCCCTGATCGAATCCGCGTTGCGCACCCATAAGGAATGCCAGAAGTTCACCCACGAAGAAGTGATCATCAAAGAGATCTTCGATCATTTCCTGGATAGGCTGACCATGTTTGAGAACTACATCGAGTCCGGTCTGATCAACGCCAGGGACCTGAAACCGTATCTTAACTACTGGATCCGCATCCTGGCCGATCCCAGGAGTGATCGCAAGCCCGCCTCCACACGAAAGAAAATGTGGGTATATATTGATGAGTATGGTTTTGACAAGGTGCGGAGCTTGTGTGGCCGGTTCGGGTATATGAAGGAAAAGTAAAGGAACGAATCCCAACATACAATGCGGAGTCACTTATTTTTGCGACCCGACCCATTGGATAAAATCCTCCCAGCGAATGTGGGTCAATCTGAAAGTGCCAGCGACCTTACCGTTCTGATCTACTGCATCGATAACCGGTGCCAGTATGGCGATTTTTAAGGCCACCTCGCCATTCGGGTTTTTCTCCCAGTATCCAAGTAATTCAAACCATGAGATGTGTTCAGGATGTATCTCATTTGATACAATGCTCATACACCATTCGCCGGTGATGGGATCTTCATATCCGATCGTATCCGGGGGGATGGGGGTATTCCACTGCTTAACGGTAATCTCATCCTGAAGGTCGTAACGATCTTCCATTCCATGATAGGCCTGATATGCTTTCAGTTCACCTTTTAACATGGCATTGTATAAGGGGACTGCGACATCGCCCCACTGATTAAAGGCATTGGATGGTTGTTGTGGTAATTCAAAAAACCTTTCTTTTTTGATCATCAACCTCATTGGCTTCTTTGTGCTTGCATTAAATGCATTGACTGCATCTTCCACACGAACCCGATATAAGGGTATATCTGTTGACTTCCCGGACGTCTTGCTGGAAAATAGCATATCCACATAAAGAATCTCAAACAAGCCTTCCTTGTTAAACTTACCATACAGGTTGGCTTTTCGTAAGTCATTGGCAGCATACACGTCGGGCTTCACGATCTGGGTGATCCATTCTCCGGTAATTGGGTCCTCGTAGTATAACGTGTCGGTGGTCCTTCCTGTCAACCCGATAATGTCTTGTGGTTCAATCACGGTCGCAAACGGCTGTTGTTCCGATCCGGGACTGATCCGATAAGCTTTTATCCCACCATCCATCACCTCCCGGTGAACAGAAGAAATGACCTCCCCCCAGGTATTGGCGGCACACCATGGCGTTCCATTGCAACCGAAAACACCTGTCATGGGATCATCGTAGCCCACAGTTATCACCAGATAATCCGTTGGAGATTGTTTAGGGGCAGGCCTTCCGGAGGACGGTGTAATAAATAAGGAGATTAAGGAGATGGTGAGTAGCAGGATATGTCTCATGACGTAGTGTTTAATGCCATAACTGCAATGGATGGCAAAAGGTAACGATGATCAACGTCTTTGCATTAGACTTGGAATGTTTTCTGAACCACATAGGCACATAGGTCACACTAGCGACTTCACATAGAATGTCGCGCAGAACTTCTAACACAACGGGCAAAAAGACATAATGCGTAGAATAAATACCGACCGCTTACACCATGCCTATGAGTTCTATGTGCCTATGTGGTTCAAAAACACCCAACCGAATTCACGGATCACTTAAAGGCCCGAAGTATGACGGTACAGGCGCGGGGACACGAATCCCCGCCCCGGTCTCAAGTTAGGGGAGAATACTTCATGGTTGGAGATAAACCGTTGCAAGTTCTCACACGGGCAAGAAATGGCACCGGTTTTTCATGAGAATACCGCCGTTACATCCACAAAAACTGAAAAGGTTATATTTGGGAAAACACATCTCCCATGAAAAAGGCCTTTTTACTGTATTTCTCCCTGCTGATGATATCCATGGGCAGCTTCGCCCAGTGCCCGGATCCGGGTTATAAGTCTTTTGATAATAAGGAGTGGAAAGTTGGGGATATGATTATCCTACAGGACATATTATATTCAATAGGCGGAGGCAACCATGTCCTTCCTGAATCCAGAGACCTGATCAAGCAACTTGCCGATTTTCTCAAAGCCCACCCATCCCTCACCATTGAGGTGGGAAATCACACGGACAGCAGGGGAAGCGCCGCTTATAATGAGAACCTCAGCCTTAAACGATCTGAAAGTTTAAAGTATGAACTGACTGTGAAATATGAGATCGACGAATCCCGCATCACCGCAAAAGGGTATGGGGAATCGCAGTTGCGGGTATCCGACGAAGAAGTTGCCAAAGCAGCATCAGATCAGGAAAAGGAAGAGCTGCACCAATGCAACCGGCGAACCGTTATCACAATCACCGGACTTTAACATTTCACCATATTTTCCGCACCATTATATCATTCTATTAAATCCATACATGAAACCGTTTATCACCATCGCCTTTTGCATTGTTGCTCTGGCCGCCACAGCCCAACAGCATCGCTTTCTTCCCAAGTGGAAAGTTGGGGAAACCAAAACCATTACCTATACCGAGTCGGAAAAGGAATATATAAATGACGAGCTAAAGAGTGACACTTCATCATCAAGAACCGCCACCATAAAGGTGATCAATGACAACAAGGACAGCTACTCACTTGAATACACCCAGGAGAATGTGGCCTTGACATCACTGATGGAATTATACGACAAACTCGGAGATGAAGTCCCGGAATTCCAGAACATGAAACTCATCTATCAGGTTAATAAAACAACCGGAAAGACAGAACTCAAGAACTGGAAGGAAGCCCGCGATTTTCTCCTGGGCAGTTATGAGAAAATGGAAAAAATCCTGGAAGACAAGGTACCGGACATGGCACCTATGGCAAATCTGCTGTTCATGCCCATCAAATCGGCATACAAAGACAAGGAAACCATTGAAGAAGAAATGGAGAAGAATATCCAGTTCCTGACACTGCCATTCCAATCGGAATTTACCATCGGAGAAGCCATTACCAGTGTGGATTCAGCAGCCAATCCTTTTAATGCATCCACGATGATTTCGGTTTCTACCACTGTAAAACTTGATTCATTTGACCAGGCAGGTCAGATTGCCATGTTCTCGCAAAACATAGACATGGACCTTTCTCAATTCGTGAACATGATCAAAGACATGATGATGAAGATGGCATCATCAATGGGTGTTGAGGATTCCCTCATGGAGAAGAAAAAACAGGAGATCGACGCCATGGATATGAGTATGACGAATTCAAATGCCATAACCTATGACGACAAAACAACCTGGACCAAACAATCCATAGCTACCGTCGAAATCAAAGGTATGGATCCGAGAAAAGGACAAACCAGAAAAGTAGTAACGATTACCGCTTTGGTGGAATGAATCTTAGGCAGCTCCCAAAATGAACACTCAAACCGGCATAGAACAAACTACTCCGCCGTTGATGGTAGTACCGCAATTGAGGCTTCCTGAATGGAAATATAAAATGCCCCCAACATTGTCGTGAGAACACGCTTCACCATATTCTTCAGTTTTTTTCTGACGATCTCATTCGCCCAGCAATACCGGTTCACACCCAAGTGGGAGGCAGGCCACATCAAGTCGATCACCTATACCATTCTGGAACAGACCTACAAAAACAAAGTACTCACGGACGACTCCACTTACACATTGCATGCTACGCTTAAAGTGGTCAGTGAAGATGAAGCGTTTTACACCATCGAATACACTGTGGAAAACCCGGTGATGAAAGCATTAAGTGAACTGTATGACAAGTTGGTCGAAGAGGTGCCCGAATACAAAGACCAGCAACTGATCTGCTCGGTAAGCAAGGATTCCGGTCAGGTCGTGTTACTCAACTGGAAGGAAGTAAGGCAGTACAACATCAAAAGCTATAACCGGATGGAAAAGCTTCTGGCCAAAAAAGCACCGGACCGGGCCCGGATGGCGAAGGAAGTCTTCATGCCAGTCAAACAGTTATACGAGAATGAGAACTATGTAAAGGAACAAGTGAAGAAAGGCATCGGTTTTTTGTGTGTTCCTTTTGAACGTTCCTATACCCTTCGGGAGAAGGTAGAGGAGGCGGATTCGGCCATGAACCCGTTCAACCCCTCCGTGATGCTGGAAACCACCGAAACGGTATGGCTCAAATCATACGATGAGAAAAACGAGGAAGGAACATTCATTTATTCTGTGGATATGGACTTTTCCAAGTTCGTTCTTCAGATGAAAGATGTGATGATGCGCATTGCCGCCTCCATGAATGTGGAAGACTCGGTCATCTACAGAAAGCAACGTGAGGTCGACCAACTGAAGATGGATATGACCCACGAGAATATGATCATCTATGATAATAAAACCACCTGGGTCACGAAGTCCGTCAACACCATTGAGATCACCGGCGTCGACCCGAAGAACGGCCCCAGCCGGAAAGTGTACAGGATAACAGCGGAGATAGAATAAATGTAGTAGGTAGTAGGCAGTAGACAGTAGACAAGAGATGCCAGGCTCACAACATCACAATATCACCACATCACCACATTGTCAGGATTTACCTTCCCGTGTGACTTAAAACCAATATCTTTATCCCGGTTCAACAAACCGTCGCATGCGTCAAGTAGTTATTATCGGTAATGGCATTGCGGGGATCACCGCCGCCCGGCGCATCCGTCAGCTGACGGATGATGACATTACCGTGATATCAGGTGAAAGCGATCACTTCTATTCACGAACCGCACTCATGTACATCTACATGGGTCATATGCGTTACGAAGACACCAAACCCTATGAAGATCACTTCTGGGAAAAAAACCGCATCCGACTCAAACGTGCCTGGGTAAGCCAGGTGAACCCGGAACAGAAAACACTTCGATTCTCCGACAACACAACCCTTTCCTATGACGTCCTGATCATCGCCACGGGATCGCAGCCACGGAAACTCCACTGGCCCGGTTGTGAACTGACCGGTGTACAGGGACTTTACTCGCTGCAGGATCTGGAGCTAATGGAGACGAACACAAAAGAGATCAGACAGGCGGTTGTGATCGGAGGTGGCCTGATCGGTATTGAAATGGCCGAAATGTTGCACAGCAGAAAAATCCATGTGACCTTTCTGGTACGCGAGTCCTCTTTCTGGAATAATGTGCTTCCGTCGGAAGAATCTACGATGATCACACAACATATCAGAGAACAGGGAATCGATCTTCGCCTTGGTGTGGAAGTTGAAAAATTCACTGGTAACCGCAACCTGAAAAGCGTCATCACCAAAACCGGCGAAGAGATCCCGTGTGCTTTCGCAGGCATCACCATCGGGGTTCAACCCAACATCTCCTTTCTGGAAGGCAGCGGCATTCAAACAAAAGAGGGTGTGTTGGTAGATGATTATCTCTCAACAAATATCCCGGACATCTATGCCATCGGTGATTGCGCAGAACACCGCACTCCCATCTCCCATAGAAAAGCGATAGAACAGATCTGGTATACCGGACGCATCATGGGAGAGACCGTTGCAGAAACGATTTGCGGCCATCCGAAAAAATATGAACCCGGTCCCTGGTTTAATAGCGCCAAGTTCTTCAACATAGAATATCAGGTTTATGGGCGTGTTCCGGCAACACCACAATGCGATGTCTCCTCTTTTTTCTGGGAAGATGAAAAGAACAACCGCATCCTCCGGTTGACCTACGAACCTCAAACGTTCTCATTGAAGGGCATTCAATCTTTGGGCATCCGTCTGCGCCAGGAGGTTTGCAAACGCTGGGTAACAGATTCCGCACCATTGGAAAAGGTGGTCAGCGAATGGAACGATGCCTGCTTCGATCCGGAGTTTCACAATAAACCTGGTATGGACTGGATTAAAAAACTGGAACAGGAAACCGGCATTACCTTCCGACCTGGGAAAAAATCCTGGAAGCGAATATTTAAAGCCATCACTCATGGACAAGCATAGCAGTTTCTCCATAGCGCCGGGAGGCATGCCGGGCATGACCCCGGGTCAACGTGGCGGAATAATCACGGCTTTGTCAGGCGTTGCATTACTGCTCACCTCTTTTTCAGGTGTTCAATGGCTGCCACCGGTCGTCCACCTCTCCATATCGCTTATACTTATTGCCATTGGCACCATCTGGTTTGCAGCCATCACTTTCCGTTCTCCCGCAAACCGTAACAATGGAACCTGGCAACGAGCCCTTACCAACCGCGGCATCTGGGGATGGGCTGCGGGTATACTCCTTACCTTGTTTTACATTCTATTGTACTGGTTTCCGGAAACACTGGGATTCGGAGAGAATAACAACACCGGCTTCATGCTGTTGTTCGATCCGTTGGCCAGGTTCTTCAAGGGAGATGATGCCAGGGCCAGTCAGTGGTTTATGTACGGCACGTTGTACACGGCCGTGATTCTCATTCTCGGTATCCGCTTCCTGATCAAGTATCGGGATAACCGTTACCAAATCATCCGGACCTCTGCGGTGATATTGTCGCAACTAGGATTTGCCTACCTCATCCCGGAAATACTGGAAGGTCTGAATACCGAGCAGCCCTATTTCTCCAAAGACCTTAAAAATTTCTGGCCGCTGAATTATTACTTCTTCGATGGATGGCACCTGGACAACATGCAGGCAGGAGGGAGCCTTGGCATGTTTTATCTGGTATGGGGAATCGCCGGATTTGCGATCATCACCCCACTGCTTACATACTTTTTAGGAAAACGCTGGTATTGCTCATGGGTGTGTGGCTGCGGTGGACTGGCGGAAACGGCAGGGGACTCCTTCAGGCATCTTTCCTCCAAAAAAATGTCCGCATGGAAGATCGAACGTTGGATGATTCACGGCGTACTCGCGTATATTGTTCTGGTCACCGCAGTGGTCCTGTACGGATATTTTACCGGGGTGGGAGAAGTGTTCGGAATGAACATTTACCACATCTTTCAAAAACCTTATGGCTTCCTCATCGGTGCGATGTTCTCCGGCGTGATCGGTGTTGGCTTTTATCCGGTGATGGGCAGTCGCGTGTGGTGCCGCTTCGGCTGTCCGCTCGCCGCATACATGGGTTTGTTTCAAAGATTCAAATCACGCTTTCGTATTTCGGTAAATGGTGCACAGTGCATCTCCTGCGGAAACTGCTCCACCTACTGCGAGCAAGGCATTGATGTAAGGTCCTATGCGCAGCGGGGCACGGACGTGGTGCGTGCTTCATGTGTAGGTTGCGGTATTTGTGCCACGGTTTGTCCACGCGGTGTACTTAAACTGGAGAATGGTCCGGCAGACCTTAAAAAGGAAAACATGATCGGATGATGACCTGGGGGGAAATGATTCTGCTGGTGGTTTACGGCGCCATGCTTCTGTTTATTCTGGCCTATAGCATTGTTCAGGGCACACTGATCTATGCTTATGTGAAATCCGGAAAACGAAAGCGTACACACCCGGACTCACCGACCCAATGGCCATCGGTAACCGTGCAGCTTCCGGTTTACAATGAACGGTATGTGGTGGAACGCCTGATCCATGCCGTCGCTGCCTTTGATTATCCCAAAAACAAACTGGAAATACAGATACTCGATGACAGTACCGATGATACCACCCGGATCATCGAACAAACCATCATGCCATACGTGAACAACGGTATCAACATCTGCCATATCCGAAGGGAGGAACGCACAGGATTTAAAGCAGGTGCACTGGCATATGGGACCACCATCGCATCAGGTGAATTCATCGCCATCTTTGATGCAGATTTTGTGCCGGCAACAAATTTTCTAAAACAAACCATTCCCTATTTTTCCAATGAACAGGTGGGCATGGTTCAAAGCCGGTGGGAGCACATTAACAAAAAATATTCATTGTTGACACGTCTTCAGGCCTTCGGACTGAATGCACATTTCACCATTGAGCAAACCGGAAGAAATGCCGGATCACACTTCATCAACTTCAATGGCACAGGTGGCATATGGAGAAAGTCATGCATCCTGGATTCAGGCGGATGGAGCTCGGATACCCTGACCGAAGATCTGGACCTGAGTTATCGTGCACAGTTTCGGGGATGGAAATTCATTTACCTGGAAGATGTGACCTCACCTGCTGAGCTACCAGCTACGATGGATGCATTGAAGTCCCAACAGTTCCGGTGGACAAAAGGCGCTGCAGAAACGGCCAGGCTGAATGTAAAAAAAGTTCTAAGTGCGTCGCAACTCGAACGAAGCACCAGGATCAATGCGCTGTTTCATCTGATGAACAGTTTCCTTTTTGTTTGCATTCTCGGCACAGCTATTCTCAGCATTCCTTTATTGTACATAAAGAACCAACACGAAACACCGCCGTTCGTGTATAACCTGGCCGGCGTATTCGCAATCAGTCTGTGCATACTTGCGGCGTATTATTTTATTTCCTTTAAGAAAACAGACACCCGATCGTGGTGGAATTTCCCATCGCAATTTATCCTGTTCCTTTCCATCTCCATGGGCATGTCACTTCATAATTCCATTGCTGTGCTTGAAGGATTGGTAGGAAGAAAAAGTCCGTTCATCAGAACACCGAAGTTCAATCTGAATGCATCCGATAAAACCATAACAGCCAACCGCTATGTGGCGACAAGGGTCAGTCCCGTTACTGTCGCCGAGCTTATCCTTTCGGTTTACTTTATGAGCGGAATCTTTATCGGCTTTCGTGTTTCCGATCTGGGGCTACTTCCATATCATGTGATGCTTGCATTCGGATTTGCAAGCGTTGGAACTTATACGGTATGGCATGCGGTGAAGGCGAGGAGGGGAGGTAGTAGATAGCAGGCAGTAAGCAGTAGGCAGGAAGTAGTAAGTGGACAATAGAGATCAGGAAGTATAAGCAAGAGAAGTTAAGCGCTGCGGGAGGAGGGGAATTAGTTCAAGGATGGGTTTTCGGGGAAGTTGGATAAGATGGCATATTCGGTTCCCATATGTTGAAGTAGACTTTTCCAAAGCGTTTCGGATTCTCCTTCCATGATGTCGGGGACTTCTCCTTTTGCAACCACCCAGGACTGATGGTTTAGTTCATATTCCAGTTGATCCGGAGCCCAACCGGAATAGCCCACAAAAAATCTCACCTGCGACTCACTTATTTTGTTTGTTATCACGAGGGTTTTCAACGCTTCAAAATCACCACCCCAGAATAAGCCGTCACGTATTTTCATGCTACCGGGAATTTTCGCTCCGGCGGTATGAATAAAAAACAAGGAGTCATTACGAACAGGTCCACCCAAATACAACGGTGCATCAAACGTTGGAAAATCATCCACCGCATCATTAAGGGTAAGTGAGATGGGTTTGTTAAGAATGAATCCGAGAGAACCTTCTTTGGTGTGTTCAGTCAAAAGGATCACGGACCGTTTGAAATGCAAGTCCGTCAGGAACGGCTCTGACAACAGCAAGCGACCCTGGCGTGGTTTTAGTTTTCTCATGTCCGTTCAACTAAATGATTTCTGTAAATGTAACGCTTCACATTTTTTTTTGTTTCAGAAGTTATCAACGGAGATGACAGATAGCATAAGAAATTATGCTTTTTGTGTACAACCTGTTTTCATAATAATATTGGCCATCCCGATGTTGCAAATCATACACGGGCAGTTATTGACCAATTGTTTTCTAATTTCGCAGGAAATAAAATTATGCAACCAGTCATCAATATTCAGACGGATAACCGACCGGCTTACCAAAATGAAACGACGGAGACGATACCGCCGATACAACTTATATCTGCGTGGCTTGATGAATCACTGAGTGCAATGCCTCACCTTCCGTTTCGATTGTCGCTATGGAATGATCAAGGCGCACATCATTCAATGAACTTGTCTGACATCAATACCAAAGGGCCGGTGGTTTATTCGGCCGACATCAACATGCCGGATGATAAAACCGAATGGCAATTACAAATTCCGTTACCTGCGACGCACAGTGAAATTGACATGCGTGCAAACATCATCCCTATCTCCGAACCTCAATGTGATTTGTACTTCCACAAGCTTGAGAGAGAATTTCAACTTGTGACCTGGATTAAGATTGAAAACAAGAACCGCAACATCATCAATATTGATGAAGAGCTAAAGAAGATGGACGATCAATTTACGGGAAGAAAAGTACCCAGGCCCGATCTATACAAAGGCTATCAACTGTTGCCAACTGAGTTTTGCTTTCGGAGATTCCACGCTCATGACATTATCACGGAACACCATTACGTTGCCGGAAACAACCGGTGGATGTATCATCAGGTTACCAGATAAAAAAACCGCGAACCAATTGGCTCGCGGTACACGATAAAAAAAAGGCCCCGACACGCAGGGCCCTTTCCTTACTTCTTCTTTGCTGCAGGCTTCCTTGCGGGAGCTTTCTTTGCAGCAGGCTTCTTGGCAGCTGTTGTCTTCTTGGCTGCTGGTTTCTTAGCCGCTGGTTTTTTAGCAGCAGGTTTCTTGGCTGCTGGTTTCTTAGCGGCTGCTTTCTTAACAGCTGGTTTCTTAGCTGCTGGTTTTTTAGCCGCTGGCTTTTTAGCAGCAGGTTTCTTGGCTGCTGGTTTTTTAGCGGCTGCTTTTTTCACAGCTGGTTTTTTAGCTGCCGGTTTTTTAGCGGCTGGCTTTTTCTTAGCAGCTGTTGCTTTTGTTTTAGCAGCAGCTACCGTTGTGGCTTTCTTCTTCCGGGGTCTGGAAACTCCAGCTGAACCGGCAGCTCTCTTGCCTTTTTTGGTACGTTTATCACCTTTTCCCATGATAAAAAAGTTTTGGTTTAACGTAAAGGTAGTTTGAAAATGTACTAAAAAAAATGAACAGTATTCCTAGTTTATCAAAAGACAATTGTTAATAATGTAACTGTTTTTTAAGCCATTGCACTTTGATTTCGAGTCGCTCTTTTTCCGAAAGCGACCAATCGATTTTTGTTTTTCTTAATTGCTCAACAACCTGAAACATGCACAGGGCAGCGGATACAGAGATGTTATAACTTTCAGTAAAACCATACATGGGTATACGAAGATGTTCATCGGCATGTTCCAAAACCTGTGCACTTACGCCCTTCATTTCCGTCCCGAAAAACAATGCGAATTTTCCTTTACTCACATCAAAGTTGGTCAACAAAGTTTGTCGCTCATGTGGCGTAGTCGCAATGATGCGGTAATTATTTTCCTTTAATGCGCGGATGCATTCCACGGTGTTATCAGGTTGTTCATTGTAACGATGCATCGTTAACCATTGCGATGCACCCAATGCCACATCCGGGTTGATCTGATATTTATTTCTGTTTTCGATGATGTGAACATCCATTACGCCAAAACAATCACACGACCTTAACACTGCACTTGCATTGTGAGGCTGATAAACATCTTCGACCGCAACGGTGAGGTAGCGTGTGCGATTTTCCAATACCTCATTCATTCGCACATTGCGTTCCGGCGTGATGCATGCAGATAATTCCGCTTCAATTTTTTGAAGTTCAGAAATACTTAAGTGGTTAACAGACGTCATCGTTTAACTCCTTATTCGATCACCGATTCAGGATTTGGCGTAATGTAAAACCAAATTCGAAATCCGGAATAAAAGTCGCGCGCCCACGATCGCATCAAAAGAGTCAGCATCTGTTTTCTCTTTTTGAAAATTCGGTTCACTCACCTCGTTGATGTCAAAACCGATGATCTCTCTTCCGCTTTCCAAAACCATCTGAATAAGCAACAACGATTCTTCAAACTCAAAACCGCCCGGAACAGGTGTACCTGTTTGCGGACAAAGTTTCGGGTCCAGTCCATCGATATCAAAACTCACATAAACTTTATCAGGAAGATGTGTAATCATTTCACTGAACTGCTTCGCAATATTCATCCCTTCGTACACCTTTCTCTTGATCGCATGATCAAAAAAAGTCGCAATCCTATTCTTGTTTGCATCGATGTATTGCACCTCCTCCCGGCAAAAATCACGGATACCAACCTGCACCAGTTTGCTTATTTGTGGAATTTCTTCCAGGGCATTATACATGATGGATGCATGGGAATAAGTAAATCCTTCATACGCTTTTCTCAGATCCGCATGTGCATCAATCTGCAGCACACCGAATGAATCATGACGTTCACCCAGCGCCGCCATCAACCCGAGTGGTGTGCTATGATCTCCTCCCAGAATAGCCACTTTCTTTTTTTGGTCCAGTAAACTTCCCGCCTGTGACTTTACCGATTGATGAAAAGACATGCATGCTTCATTGATGCGAGCAAGTTGCGCATGGTCTTCTTCAGACAGCTCATCACCTCCGGTAAGCACATCCAGGTAGTTGAGTGCCTGCTCGCGAAGTGCAGTTGCCTGGGCTTTTAATTTTTCATCCACCGGCAACATGGCTAATCCTTTTTGCCATGCAAATCCACAAACAGGATCCATCAGGTCCACCTGATAGGATGCGTTGAGGATAGCTTCCGGACCGTTGACGGTCCCATCACGATAAGACACTGTAACATCCCAGGGCATCGGCATCACTACCAGACTGGCCTCATCAGATGTATATGGCAAACCGAAAAGATTTCCATTTGGTTGTGCCCATTGATCCGGATCAAAAGAAAGTGTGTTCATGTTTTTTTGTTTCTGGCTCAAAGATGTTCACGTAATTCTGTTTTTCCAACCGAACCATCACGAATCTTTGAAATATGATTCACGGCAAATGCCATTGTGCTAAAAAATCAAACACGCCCTTCATAACATTAACACACCCAATACAAGGTTCACTTTAAGAAACACCTCTGTGAAACTCTGTGCATCCTCTGTGAAGCTCTGTGTAAAAAAAAGAAATCATCACATAGAACACCGAGCAGCTCTTTAAAAAACACCTCTGTGAAACTCCGTGCATCCTCCGTGAAGCTCTGTGTTAAAAAAAGAAACCATCACAGAGAACACAAAGAAGACACAAAGAACA
>JAGQZQ010000078.1 GCA_020435415.1 Flavobacteriales bacterium | reverse complement strand
TCACCCATGTGGATACATCCACCGCCGTTCGCGTGGATCCGAAGCCGCTGGGTGCTTTAGGTAAAAAGTATGGGGTGTTGACGGTACTCGATGGTGTTTGTTCCATCGCCGGGGAAGAGCTCAAACAGGAAGAGTGGAACATTGATGTGGCCTTGACAGCATCACAAAAAGCACTGTCTGTGCCGGCCGGTCTGGCACTGCTGGTGGCTGGTAAGAATGCGATGGATACCTGGAGGAACAGGAAGACACCGGTTTCCAACTACTATGCCGACTGGACCAACTGGCTGCCTGTGATGGAAGCCTACGAAGCGGGTAAACCGGCCTATTTTGGAACACCGGCTACAAACCTTGTGGCAGCTATGCACGTGAGTTTGGGGCAGATTTTAGAGGAAGGCATGACGGAGAGATGGGAGAGACATGCAGTGATCAGTCAGGCATTTAAGGCGGGTATGGCAGCACTGGGTATGGGGCAGGTGCCTGTGGATTCGTCATTTGCAGCCAGGACCTTGTCTGCCATCCGGTATCCGGAAGGGGTAACCGGAGGTAGTTTTCTGCCAGCCGTGCGTGCAGGTGGAGCTATCATTGCCGGTGGACTTCATAAGGCTATCCGGGATGAGTATTTCAGGGTCGGACACATGGGAACAGCCAATATGGGTGATATATTGGCTACTATTGGCGCGATTGAAATGGCCTTACAAACGGTAGGGCATACATTCGATGCGGGTGCTGGCCTGATGGCAGCTACAAAGGTGCTTGAACCGGTTGGAAATTAAATACCGGAACTCATTCTACGGAAATACATTTCTTGTTACATTAAAGTGCTTTTATTCAGAGTGTTAATGTTATTAATAAACACTTACCGGTAATGTCGTGCAGGCAAAATATGATACTGTTGATTTTCTGGGATTAATTTCCTTATCTTTGCGGTCCATTAGAAGAAAAGTATATGCATTTAACAGCGGAAGACAAAAAAGCGATTTTTAAAGAGCACGGAAAATCTGAAAAGGATACCGGTTCATCAGAGGCACAGATCGCGATGTTCACAACACGTATCGATCATCTGACCAATCATTTGAAAGAGAATAAGAAGGATTATGGCACGCAGCGCTCGCTGATCAGGTTGGTAGGTAAGAGAAGAGATCTACTGGATTACCTGAAGGATCGCGACATCGAAAGATACAGGGCGATCATTAAAAAGCTGAATATCCGTAAGTAACCCCCAAGAAAAAAGGCAATTCACGCAATTGCCTTTTTTTTATTTACTCCCTTGTCTTACAAAGACGATCCCGCATTTTATAAGTTGTATCAGACCAATCAGAGTATATAGATAGTTGTAATCAGATGTATTAATAAAGAAAAAAGATGAACGTAGTAACAAAAACAATCGACCTGGGTGATGGAAGGTCCATCTCCGTGGAAACAGGTAAGCTGGCAAAACAAGCCAATGGTTCTGTCGTAGTGCGCATGGGTGACACCATGCTCCTGGCCACCGTGGTTTCAAATAAAGATGCCGCAGAAAACCCGGCCTTCTTTCCATTGTCCGTAGAATACCGTGAGCAATTTGCTTCTGCAGGTAAAATCCCCGGAGGTTTCTTCAAAAGAGAAGCCCGCCCTTCTGAACATGAAATATTGGTGTGTCGCCTCGTAGACCGCGCGCTGCGCCCATTGTTCCCCGATAACTACTTTGCGGAAACACAGATCATTCTGAATCTGGTCTCCGCCGGTACCGATACCACCCCCGATTCACTCGCATGTCTGGCAGCTGCATCAGCACTGGCGGTATCCGATATTCCATTCAATGGCCCCGTGTCCGAAGTACGTGTGGCACGCATTGATGGTAAGTTTGTGGTGAACCCACCCATCAGCCAGCTGGCCAACGCCGACATCGATCTGATGGTAGGTGCAACCGAGAAAGATGTGTGCATGGTGGAAGGCGAAATGGGTGAGGTGAGCGAAGTAGATATGGTGGAAGCCATTAAAGTAGCGCACGAGGCCATCAAAGCACAGTGTCAATTGCAAAAAGAGCTGGGCGAAGCCGTTGAAAAATCTCACGTGAAGCGCACTTATTCTCATCAGGAAGATGATGATCAGTTGCGTGAGCTCGTTAGAAATGCAACCTACCAGAAGTTCTATGATATTGCCAAATCAGCCCTGGCAAATAAAGGAGAAAGAAAAGAAAAGTTCGGTGCGGTTCGTGAAGAGTTCATTGAACATTTCAGAGAAACCACCCCGGAAGAGGAACTAGCCGTTAAAGAGCGTATGGTTGGCCGTTATCTTTCAAAAGCAGAAAAAGAAGCTGTTCGCCGTGTTGTTTTGGATGAGCGTATTCGTTTGGATGGCAGAAAAACAGATGAGATACGTCCCATCTGGAGTGAAGTGGATTATCTTCCTTCTGCACACGGTTCAGCGGTATTTACCAGGGGGGAGACCCAATCCCTCACCTCGGTAACGTTGGGTACCAAGTTAGACGAGCAAATCATTGACGGAGCTATTTTCGAAGGCAAGAACAATTTCATGCTTCATTATAACTTCCCGCCATTCTCAACCGGAGAAGTAAAGCGTATGATGAGCACCAGCAGAAGGGAAGTCGGTCACGGTAACCTGGCTAACAGAGCTCTGAAAAATCAGGTTCCTAAAGACCTTCCGTACACTGTTCGTATCGTATCGGACATTCTTGAATCCAACGGTTCTTCATCCATGGCCACCGTTTGTGCAGGTACCCTCGCTATGATGGATGCCGGTATCAAGTTGAAAAAGCCTGTATCCGGCATCGCCATGGGATTGATCATGGACGATCAGGGCAAATATGCAGTATTGTCGGACATTCTTGGAGATGAAGATCACCTCGGGGATATGGACTTCAAAGTATGCGGAACCAAAGATGGTATCACCGCATGCCAGATGGATATCAAGGTAGACGGACTGTCATATGATATCTTGATGGAAGCCCTGGAACAAGCCAAAGCCGGTCGTTTGCACATCCTGTCCAAAATGGCTGAGACCCTCGAACAACCCCGTGATGATTACAAACCACACGCACCACGTATCGTACAATTAACCATTGCGAAGGAGTTTATCGGTGCGGTGATCGGACCCGGTGGTAAGATCATTCAGGACCTTCAGGAGAAGACCGGTACCACCATCGTGATCGAAGAAGTAGATGGTAAAGGTATCGTGGATATTTCCGGATCAAACAAGGAATCCATCGATGCGGCTGTTGCCAGGATCAAACAAATTTCCACCGTACCCGAAGTTGGAGAGGTATATAAAGGAAAGGTAAAGACCATCACCGCTTTTGGTGCCTTTGTAGAGATCATGCCGGGTAAGGATGGATTGCTTCATATCTCAGAGATAGACTGGAAGAGACTCGAAACTGTCGAGAGCGTTCTGAAGGAAGGAGACGAGATAGAAGTGAAGATCATTGGCATCGACCCCAAAACCAGTAAGATCAAATTGTCCAGAAAAGTACTCCTCCCAAAACCGGAGAAACAATCTGAGACCCAAAGCGAAGAGGTAAAATAACCCCCGCTTCAATAGGAAATGTAGACAAGGCACGATGGGAAATCGTGCCTTGTCATTTTAAATTAAAATGATCATCTTTGTTTTAAGGGCAAAGAATGTGGAACCCGAGTAACAGCAGGAAAGTGGATTGATAACTTGGCACCTGCTGGGGTTGGTAAAACCCGGTTTTTATTATAACCTCCATGACCTTCTTATAGACGGCGGAGGGATACTATGAACCGCCGTGTAAAAGGAAAAAATGATTCGTTGCACGGCAAGGAGTTGAAACCAATTTTCCTTTCATCACGTTTACCAAGTCGTATTTTAAATTCTGAAGAGATAGACTAGAATTATGCGGCAGCTTAAGATTACGAAGCAGGTCACCAACAGAGAGACGGCTTCCCTGGATAAGTACCTCCAGGAAATAGGTAAAGTTGAACTGATCACAGCAGAGGAAGAGGTCGAGTTGGCCCGGCGGATCAAGCAGGGCGACCAGCTTGCCCTTGAAAGGCTCACCAAAGCCAATCTCCGTTTTGTGGTGTCAGTTGCCAAACAATACCAGAACCAGGGCTTAACCTTACCTGACCTTATCAATGAGGGAAACCTCGGCCTTATCAAAGCTGCCCAAAGGTTCGATGAAACCCGTGGCTTTAAGTTCATATCCTACGCCGTATGGTGGATTCGTCAATCCATTCTTCAGGCCCTCGCAGAACAATCAAGAATTGTAAGACTTCCACTCAATAAGATCGGATCGATAAACAAGATCAATAAGGCCTTCGCAAAACTGGAACAGGATTTCGAGAGGGAACCATCCGCCGGCGAGATATCCGAGTTGACCGAGATATCCGAAGATGATGTGAAGGAGTCTATGAAGTCTTCAGGAAGACACGTTTCCATGGATGCTCCCCTTGTACAGGGAGAGGAAAACGATATGTACGATGTTCTTCAGAGTGATGACAGTCCGCGCCCGGATGCAACACTTCTCAATGACTCCCTGCGCAGAGAGATTGAAAGAGCACTGAAAACTTTAACACAACGGGAAGCCGATGTGATCCGTCTGTATTTTGGATTGTCCGGTGAACATACCATGACCCTTGAGGAAATCGGTGAACGTTTTGACCTGACCCGTGAACGTGTGCGTCAGATCAAGGAGAAAGCCATTCGCAGACTCAAGCACACTTCCAGAAGCAAAATACTGAAAACATACCTCGGCTAAAACCGCCGCAGGCAATCAATACCTGAACAGGGAATGTACAACCATCGTACATTCCCTGTTTGCATTTGGTGCCTATCCGAAATGTTAGGCAGTTAATCCTTAACTTTGCCCCGGATCGTTTTTAAGTCATGACTCCGCTAAAGCGGCTAGGCGAAGGCGATCTAAACCACCCGCCTTTGCTAAAGCTACGGCGGGCAAAGTAAACTACAAACCACAAACCATCCCGTGTCTCACCTCGTAGCACCCAGCATTCTTTCGGCAGACTTTGCCAACCTGAATAAAGACATCACCATGGTGAATGAAAGCCAGGCCGACTGGTTTCACCTGGACGTGATGGACGGCGTTTTCGTTCCCAATATCTCATTCGGAATACCGGTCATTAAAGCGATCCGAAAACATGCTGCAAAGCCGTTGGATGTGCACCTCATGATTGTCGATCCCGACCGATACATTCAAACTTTTAAGGATGCCGGTGCCGATGTGCTAACCGTTCATGCGGAAGCCTGTGTACATCTGCATCGCACAGTACAGGCCATACGTGCAGCAGGTATGAAAGCCGGCGTAGCGCTGAATCCACACACATCAGTGGATGTGTTACGATATGTGGCCCCGGAGATTGATCTGGTGTGCGTGATGTCCGTAAATCCCGGCTTCGGTGGACAGTCATTTATTGAATCTACCTACGCCAAACTTAAATCCTTGAAGCAATTGCTGGTGGAAACCGGATCATCTGCCTATGTGGAGATAGACGGTGGTGTAAGCATTGAAAATGCAGCTAAGCTTGTGTCTCACGGGGCCGATGTGCTGGTCGCGGGAAATGCGGTATTCAGCGCTCCGGACCCCGCCGCTATGATCACAAAGCTCAAAGGGTGATACCCCTACGCTGACCGCTTATTATCGTAACCTGGTATAAGGGGTGGATTTGTTCTTACAAGATTCCTCGCTACGCTTCGGGATGACAGGACTCATAAGGCTCACGGAAAGAGGAAAGTGCGCGACTGGGCTGTTAAACACTAAAATGTCAGTCGCGCACTTTCCTCTTTCATTTCATTAATCAAAACCGTTTTGTCATACCGAAGCGCAGCGAGGGATCTATAAGGCAACATTTTGGATGGACATAGCCAATGTCCCTAAGCTATTTAAGTGGTTACGTTAATAACTATTTCCCTTCTACAAAGTCTTTCAGATAACCGAACCGTTCTGTGAGTTTCCCATCCTGCGCGATGGTTGCTCGGAACAACAGCTCATCTTCATCGCCGTGGATGATAGAAGGAATGACACGCTCCATCAGATCATGGCCGAACATTTCGGAAGCATCCCTTGGTAGTCCACTGGGCAGGTTATCAACAGCCATAACGGTGATAGTCGATTTATCAAAAGGTTCACCTTCCTGTTCCGTGGCGGGATTGTAACCATAAAAAGGATCCTGTGCAGTGGTGGTCCGGAATGTTGTTGGAATCGATCCATCCACATCACAAGTGACATCTGCTATGACACTGATCCGGAATCCCGGCATACGCACTTGTTCTCTGGTGAACAATGGAGCGGTTCTCGGATCCCAGAAGTGACAGGCAAGTAACAGGTCACAGGTTTTTGTGTAGGGCAAAAAGGTAGACTGGTACTTCTCGGGTTGCTTGTAAAACTCTTCCTTCAGCCACGATGAGCCATCTTTCGCTTCGTAATAATCCTTTGAATGGAGCTGGCAGTATACCGGTTCCATATAGTGGTACGTGAGAAATTCGTAAGGCGTGACCCTTCTCACCTTAAGTGTGCTCAGGGTTTCTATGGCGCCGTTCGCTGAACGTCCACCACCTGTAACGATGATCTTCAGATGATGGAGCTTGGCTTTCTGCAACTCTTCTTCCATTTCATTTCTGTCCCTGCATTGATGAACAGGCTTCAAATGGAACAGGTCATATTTTTTTCCATAACCAAGAATGGCATTGTAAGTGCCGATGATCCCTGCAAAGCGGCCGAAGCCGATGATCCGGTTGCCTGCCGGATCCGTTAGGGTCTCATAGTCTATCAGACGCACTTTCTTCCGCAGGACCTCCTGTAGCAAAGGACGATTGTATGCCTGCTTCTTGATCGTGTGCGAAAAGAAAAAGTAGGTCTTGCCCTCCATCAACCGATCCGGATTCACTTCTTTGATGCCAAGCAAATAATCACAGCCCTGCATGTCGGTTGAAACGGCAACGCCTTCATCCAGGTACTCCTGGTCTGAAAATGAACGTTGGTCCGAAGATTCAACCACGATGTTGAGGTCGGGGTAGGTGCTTTTCAATTGACGGCACTCCCCCGGACTAAGCGCTACACGCTGATCCGGCGGGCGCTTGGTTTCTTTTATTAATCCTAAAGTGATGGACATGGTAGCAAAGATATATAAAGTTTAAGGTCTAAGGTTTAAGGTTGGTGTTCCACATGCAGTTTGCAGCACCGGCAATCCCTTCAATTATCAAATCACCAAATCATCACACCTGCCTGCCCTGCAATGGCCCGGCGCTTCGGCAGGCAGGTCACCACATCACCAAATTTTCAAATCACCACATCACCAAGCATCAAAGATGGACCTCATTCGGTTCTAACCATTTTCGCTACATTTATACGATCAAAATAAATCATCATGGGACGTATTTTTGAAAAGCGCAAACACCGGATGTTTGCCAGATGGGCCAAGATGGCCAAGGCCTTTACCAGGGTTGGGAAGGATATCAGTATGGCTGCAAAGCGCGGAGGACCTGATCCGGAAGTCAATGCCCAATTGCGGATCGCTATCCAGAATGCCAAGGCCATCAACATGCCGAAAGCCAATATAGAATCGGCTATCCAGAGGGCCACCAACAAGGACATGAAGGATTATGAAGAGGTGGTCTACGAAGGATACGGTCCCCATGCCGTCGCTGTTGTCGTTGAAACCGCCACCGATAATCCCACCAGGACGGTGGCCAATGTGCGCCATTGTTTTACACGTGTAGGAGCAAGTTTGGGTAAGACAGGCTCCCTAGAATTTCTGTTTGACAGGAAAGGCGTTTTTGAGATCCAGGACAGTGGACAGAACCTGGAGGAACTGGAGTTGGAACTGATCGACCATGGCCTGGAAGAAATCGAAAAGGCCGATGACAAAATCTTTATCTACACCGCGTTCACAGATTTTGGAAACATGCAAAAAGCACTGGAGGAAAAAGGCATTGAAGTGACAACCGCCAGCCTTGAACGAATTCCGGGCAACCAGGTGGAGTTGGGTGAAGAGCAGCGTGCGGAGGTACAAAAGTTACTCGATTATCTTGAAGAGGATGATGATGTGCAGGCGGTTTTTCATAATATGAAAGAAGACTGACCGCACCTAAGATTCTAAGACAGACAGCAGATGGCAGAAAGCGGATGCTGAGAGGCCATCACCTTAACCGAATAATACCCGCACTATGATTAAGCCCCTTGCTCTGGCCGGATTGCTATCCCTTACGGCAATCTCTCCCACACCAAAAACAGACGACAAGATCCGTGAACTCGCCGATAAAGTGGAATCCAAGGTCATTGCATGGCGAAGGGATTTTCATGAGCACCCGGAATTAAGTAACCGTGAAACGCGTACGGCTGAGATCATTGCTGCACACCTTAAGAAACTGGGAATGGAAGTGAAGACGGGTGTGGCCGTTACCGGTGTAGTAGGTTTGTTGAAAGGAGATAAGCCCGGTCCTGTGGTAGCGTTGAGGGCAGATATGGATGCACTGCCCGTGACGGAAAGGGTAAAGCTTCCCTTTGCATCAAAAGTGAAGACCATGTATGAAGGAGCAGAGGTAGGGGTCATGCATGCATGTGGCCATGATACACATATCGCGATACTGATGGGGGTTGCGGAAGTACTTACGGCCATGAAGTCAGAATTGAAAGGTTCCGTGAAATTCATTTTTCAACCTGCGGAAGAAGGGGCACCCAAAGGGGAAGAAGGCGGAGCCAAGCTCATGGTGAGTGAAGGCGTGATGGAGAACCCGCACGTGGATGCCGTGTTCGGATTGCACATCAGTTCCGATCAGACCGTAAATACCATTACTTATCGCCCCGGTGGAACCATGGCTGGAGTCAATGACTTTCAGATCATCGTAAAAGGTAAGCAATCGCATGGAGCTTACCCGTGGAATGCCACCGATCCGGTGGTTGCATCAGCCCAAATCATCAATAACCTACAGGCCATTGTCAGCCGAAACCTTGATGTTACGCAGAATGCAGGTGTGGTGACCGTAGGCTCCATTCACGGTGGGGTAAGGTCCAACATCATTCCGGAGCAGGTGGAAATGTTAGGCACCATCCGGTCGCTCAGTCCGCAGGATGAAAAATTACTGATAACACGTGTCAGGGAGGTGGCGGAGAAAACGGCGGAGAGTGCCGGTGCTGTTGCAGAGGTAAAGATCCCATACAGCGTCCGGTACCCGGTAACCTATAATGATCCGACCCTGACAGCGAAGATGATTCCGACCCTGGACCGTTTGGCGGGCAAGGAGAATGTCAGACTGGTGAATGCCCAGACCGGTGCCGAGGACTTCTCATTCTACCAGGAGAAGGCGCCAGGTGTATATTTCTTTCTAGGCGGAAAGGCACAAAACCTAACTTCCGATGAAGCTCCGGATCATCATACACCGGATTTCTTTATTGACGAAAGTGGGATGAAGCTAGGGGTGATCATTTTATCCGGTCTTACCCTTGATTATATGCAGCAGGCCGGTAAGTAGTATAGCTACAGCTTCAGTTTATCTTCCAACGTGCGAAAAATACTGATAAATAGCACGTTCGGTTATTTATCTCAAAACATTGATTCGGGAATAAAGGGCGTTTGTTAACCCAAATGATACATTGGGTAGATGATGCTTTATCATCCCATAGTGGATTGCTTCTTTTGTAGAACCACACCTGCCCGGGAAATAGATAATAATGGGTACCGGACGGGCTGGGCGCGGCATTATCGGATTTGTCGCGATATGAGGGAGTCATCCGGAGGGGGGTGACTCTCTCTTTTATGACCCCACCCTAACTGTGGTTAATGGTATAGTTTACTCCACGGTCCTGCTGATATTCCAGAATATATTCAAGACACCCGTCAATTGCTCCGATGTACTCAGGTGGAAATACACCGGTTTGGTTAAATGATTTTTCAATAAGCCAGTTTACCGCAGCGGTGGCGGTGTAGCCGGTGGTACGTGCCATGGAAGAGATTCCCGTTGCAACATCATATTGATCGTAGAGTTCAAATACAACTTGTTGCGGTTGATTGCCGTGATTCATGCCTTCGATGGTTATGCGCATAACCGTGAATTCCTCCTCACCCGGTGATAGCTTCCACGAATCAAACAACAGCTTTGAGGTCACATCCAACGGTTTGATCTTTATACCTCCGATCTCCATGTCCTCATTTGAAAAAAAACCAGCTTCCTTCAGTGCACGCATTTTCTCAGCATGGCCAGGGTAGCGCAATGTTTTTTCTTTCATGTTCCGGATGTGGGGAAAACTATGAATGATGGATCGTAGTCCATCGGAATTGAATGCCTCGAGGGTACCTATTCCTTTAAATGAGAAATGCTCCACATCGCTTAAAGCTTCACGGGTGACAACTTCCCCGTTTTCAACATATCGTGCGGGTCGGGTGTATTCTTCGATAACATCCACAGGCGAAAACGGCGCCTTGTATTCGAACGGCCACTGTCGAATCCGTGGCAGTCCGCCTACCAGACATCCAAAAGACCGGATCTTCATTTTTTTATCATAGTGCCCCAGGATCAGGTTGCCCATTCCGGGAGCCACACCACAGTCGACAATAACGGTAGTCCCATACTTTTTTGCCATGTGATCCAGTTCACGCGCGTCTTCAGGAAAGAAGGAAATGTCAACCACCGGCTTACCTGACGGGATGATGTTAGAAAGCGTTTGAAAACCAAGGAAGCCGGGTACAGCAGAAACCACCAGGTCTACATTGCCAATGGCTGTTTCCAAGGCAGGAAGATCCAATACATTCAATTCAATGGTGGCAATGGATGGCCGGTGGGAGGAAAGTTGGCGAAGAGATTCGCGATGAACATCCGCACAGGTGACCGGATATTTTTCCGAAAGATCTTTGGCAATGGCAGAACCCACCATGCCGGCGCCGATGACTAATATTTTGGACATAAGTTAAGCGTGTAATTAATATGGAAGATCAATTGAAAAGGGGAGGGGTGATTTGGTGCGGTATTACTACAGTCCTGAAGATCGCACCCAGGGGCTGTTGGAAAGGTCGATGATAATTTCGTGACGCATAAACAAATATAATAAATATGTTTTGGTAGGTTTACAAACCCGTTGCACGGACACGAAAGGCTTTATTCGTAGCAAAAAAATACGGATGTGCTCCGGTTTGATAATCAATAAAATGTGAAACATGATAAATGGTTTAACGACAAATACTGATGCCAAAACGCATATGATTTTATCGCTGATACCATTGACAATGCGTTGGTAAATCAATACTTTTCCATTGTTGTTGTACCATTTGTTTTTCGGGAAGATATCGTGCCGTCCTCTCTATCGCGAGTCTCCCACCGTAATTAAATCGTAGGAATGAAAAAGTGGACCAGCTTGCTAGTCTTTGCATTAGCGTTATGTGGAAATGTACGCGGTCAGTCGACATGTGCATCTCCTGATACTATATATGGATTGCCCTTTTACGAGACTTTCCTTTCGAATTGTAATATGGGAAGCGACTATACAAATGTCGCCTGCCTGAACAACAACTTCTTCGGAGGGTTGGATTATGTATTCCAATACACCCCCACATTCAACATCGATATCCGGATACAATTGCAATGGGCAATCGACGCCAATGTAACCAATGCGGGCGTCGCGATTCTGGATGGCTGCCCCAGTGCCCCAGGTGTAAGTTGCCTTGATTTTAATCAGTACACACTCACCCCGCAGGGTTCGGAGAACATGATGCTGGTGCTGGATAATCTCAGCCTGACGGGTGGGCAGACCTATTATATTGTGGTGGCAAGTGCGGTTTGCTCAGGGTTCTCTTGCAGCGATTGTGCGGACTTCCACGTGTCAATCACACAATGTCCGAATCCTATACCGGATATTTCCGGAAATGAAGGTGGTGAGGATTGCGGCAACAACCTGAACTTTGAATCGGGTTGCCTCACCAACTGGACCGGCACAGTGGGAGGGAATGCCATACTTTCACAGGCGGATGCCATTGTAGCCAACAGAGGAGTGGATGACAGGGGGGAGATCCAGGCCAATACCAATTATAATTTTCCGAATTCATGTGGCAAAGATCTAAGTCAGGGAACGTGGACCAATGGCGCCGCCCCGAACTATACCAATATCAACAATACCGCCCGGTTTAGCATTGTAACAGCCGGAAATACCGATATTCATTCCAACGGAAACCTGCCCGTTGTGCCTCCCGGCGGAGGAACCTATGCCGTGAGGATCGGAAACCATGAACCGGGTTGGAGAAGTGAATGTCTGCAAAGCAGCTTTGTGGTTACCCCGCAGAATGCCATGTTTACCTACTTGTATGCCATTGTCATGGAAGATCCCCAGCAGGCGGGTAACCAGCATGGCTTTATGGATTCCCCGCGCTTTGAAGTAACCATCACCAACTCGGGTGGGGACATCATCGGTTGTGGCGGTGAGTATACACAGGTTAGTATAGATGCAGAATGTAATGGATTTATCAAAACATCGGGAAACAATGATATCTGGTGGCAACCCTGGAAGGCCATCGGTACAGATCTGACCGCTTACATAGGGCAAACCGTGACTATCAAATTTTGCACGGCAGACTGCAACCGGGGTGGCCACTTCGGCTATGCATATCTGGATACATATTGCAATCCGGTGATATATGAAGGGGTTGTTGTATGTGGTACCGGAGGGACCGTGACCCTTCCTGCCCCTATCGGATTTCAGAACTATATATGGTATGAAGGTCCGGATACGACCGGTAATGTGGTAGGTACGGACATGACGTATACGGTGAACAACCCTCAGGATATGGATATCTATACGGTTAAATTTGAATCCATTCCGGGTTCAGGTTGCTTTACAACGGTAACGGATACCATCCGGGTTGTTACGCTTGAGTCGAGAGGTGATACAACCATATGCGAGGGCATGACACCTGTTACGGTCTACTCCACCGCGACCGGACCTGATGATCTTACCTATACATGGACGGATGGCAATGGCACAGTGGTGGGCAATGACTCCACACTGGTACTTGACCCTGCTCCGACTACCACGACTACTTATACCATTACCGTGGCTACCCAAATGGGTGGAGGGTGTTCGCTTTCGGAGCAGGTCACGGTTACCGTACAGCCTTGCAACTTTAACATATCTCTCATTGGAGATACCATGTGTGCCGGACCGTCCGCATGCGCGGATATGGAGGTGACCATCGACGGAGGAACTCCTCCTTATACCTTCCAGTGGAGTCCCAATATTGGCACGGAAGCAGGTCCTTACCAGGTATGCCCTGCCACAACCACCACTTATAACGTAACGGTAACGGATAGCCTGGGAATCATACAAAGTACTTCCGCTACGGTGGTGATCAATGATCCGCCCGTGCTAACAACCAGCCATGTAAACGGAGGTTGCGGGGCCTGTGACGGATCGGTATCCGTATCCGCAACCGGAAGTGCTCCCTTTTCTTTCCTTTGGAGCAATGGTTGCACTTCCGCCTCTTGTCCGGATTTGTGTGCAGGTGACTACAATGTGACGGTTACAGATGCAAACGGTTGTGTGACCGCAGCCCTGGATTCCGTCAGGAACTTCGGTGCTCCGGTGATCTCTGCAACCGCCACAGATGCGTTATGTTTCGGGTCGTGTGACGGGACCGCTACGGTTACTGTAACAACACCCGGCACCCCACCTTATGTGTTTGCCTGGAGTGACGGCCAGTCAGGTACCTCCATATCCGGTCTGTGTGCCGGAACGTATTCAGTGACCATTACCGATAGTATCGGTTGTCAGGCCACAGCGACTACAACGGTAAATCAGCCAACGCCATTGGTGCTCAATATCACCACAACGGATGTGTTGTGTGCGAATGACTGTGATGGGACCGCAACAGTATCCGCGACCGGCGCTACGCCTAACTACATATACCTATGGAGTACCGGAGAAACCGGAACCTCCATCTCCGGTTTATGCGCAGGTACATATACCGTAACGGTTACAGATAATAACGGATGCACGGACAGTATTTCTGGAACCGTGAACGAGCCGACACCCCTGGTGCTCACGCCGTCGTCAACGGATGTGGCTTGTTTCGGAGATTGTACCGGAACGGTTACGGTTACTCCAACGGGAGCCACCCCGCCTTATTCTTATATGTGGTCTTCGGGTGGCACAGATTCTGTCAGTACCGGTTTGTGTGCAAATACATATTTTGTGACCGTCACCGATGCCAATGGATGCACGGATACTTCATCGGCCATCGTAAGTGAGCCTACCCAGGTCACCACCACCACCTCAGCAACCGATGTCTTATGTGCAGGAGATTGTAACGGCAGCGCAACCGTTTCTGCATCCGGTGGTACCCCGGGATATACCTATTTATGGTCTTCCGGTGCCACGGATTCGATAGCAACGGGACTATGTGCAGGGACCTATACGGTTACGGTTACGGATAACAATGGCTGTCAGGATACCATATCCGCTACAGTCAATGAGCCCACACCTCTGGTGATTAATCCTTCAGCAGAAAATGAGATTTGCGGCAACTGTGAGGGTGGGGTTAGTGTGTCAGCCTCCGGTGCGACGCCGGGATACAGCTATTTATGGAGTTCAGGAGATAGCACGGCAGATGTGACCGGGCTTTGCTCAGGTACGTATACCATTACGGTAACTGATACCAATGGATGTTTTGTCATCCGCACAGCGACGGTTGGCAATATTGACATTCTTCCTCAGGCTGATTTTCTGGCGAGTCCATGGGAGGTAAGCATAATGAGTCCCGTGATTGACTTTACGGATAAATCAACAGATGCCATAAGCTGGTTCTGGACATTTGGTGATGGTGATACATCCATGGTGCAGAATCCCAATCATACCTATCCTGACACCGGCTGCTATCCGGTCATGCTGTATATCATCAACCAATATGGATGTGCGGACAGCGTGCCTAATACCGTATGTGTAAAAGACATCTCGTCCATATACATTCCCAATGCGTTCACCCCTAACGGTGATGGAGATAATGACTTCTTCCGTGTAGAGCAGTATAACTTCTGCGAGGTACAGATGTATATTTTTGACCGGTGGGGTAATCTTATCTTTGAAACCCAAAGTTTGAAAGGCTGGGATGGAACGGCGAATAATGGAGCGGAAGTTGCCCAGCAGGACGTTTATGTCTGGCTTGTCACAGCAAAGGATTGTTTTGGAAATCCCTGGCGCCGGATCGGCCATGTAACCCTGATCAGATAAACATTATTGAGGAGGATATAGGCCGCTGTTTAATTTTTCAAGTTGAATTGGTGGATGGTGACGGATGGTTTAACTATGGAATTAACACATTCACCACAGATATTGGCCGGATTTGAAATTTTAGTCTGATTTTCAAAATAAAATATTTTAAGAGGGGGTAAAAAAAATATTTTATAAAACACGTGACTTTCTGTGTTAAATTTCTTACTTTAGTATTGGTCAGTACTAATCACGCTTATTTATAATTTCTTTTGCCGCTCTTTTCAAGGGCGGAGTGGAGTGTTTCAAATTCTTCTTGATTGTGGACATATCGGAAACGTGTGTCT